>JAQBYI010000108.1 GCA_027622655.1 Gemmatimonadota bacterium
CCGAAGCGCACCTCAATGGAGCACCTGACGCAGGCGCGCTGCCAGCGGATCGCAGACAACCTCAACCACCGGCCGCGGAAGCGGCTCGGCTTTCGAACCCCGGAGGAGGTCTATGTCTCGTAAAGCTCAGTGTTGCACTTCACGGTTGACTTCACACGTGTCGACGGGTGCGCTGGATTTCGGTCTTCACGCCGTCGTCGACCGGGCGCGCCGCCTGACCTTGGGCGGTGCGATTCGAAATGCTGGATTTGGGCTGCAAACGATCGACCGGGAGCAGACCGACCCGCTGCCGGCACGCCTGCACATTGGTGCCGAGTACGCGTTCCCTGAGATTACCGGTGCGATGCCGGGGGCGGCGCTCCGTGGTTCGGCGGAACTCGTGAGCCGATTGGGTTCTGGTTCGCCGGCTGTCCGGGTAGGCGCTGAACTGAGCCTCGCCGATCGGCTGTTTCTTCGTGCCGGCGCGCTGACGGGAAGCGGAGACGGATCCAACGCTGCTGTCGGGTTAGGAATCAGGCAGGGAACGCTCGGCCTCGACTTCGCCCGGACGTTTGGCGGCCTGTCCGCCGATGCAGGTGAGCCACCAACGTACGTCACGCTCAGGATCAGCTTCAAGTGACAGTCAGGTCAGCAGTGGTGTCAGTGGTGTCAGTGGTGTCCACGTCTCGCGCGCTGCTCGGCGGTATCTCCGTGCTATTGGCTATTGCCACCGGCGCAATGGATGCGGCCGCGCAACCTACGCTGCTGGCCAGCGGTGTGCGCAGGGAACGCGGCGTAGTGGCGGGGGACTCTTCGGGACGTTCGAGCGGCCGCCTGGCCGTGCCGACCGATCTTGCACGTCGGGACTCTTCGTGGTGGGTGCCGCTTTCGTCTACGATCGTCCCGGGACTCGGGCAGCTTCACCTAGGGCAGAGCCGCGCGGTGGCGTATGCGGCGGTCGAGGCCTACGCGATCTTCCGCTATGTGGCCGGTGAAGCTGCGGTGAGACGTGAACGCGGCCGGTATCTCACGTTGGCACGCGACATCGCTCGGGCGTTCGTTCCTGGAAACACGGCCATCGGCGATTGGGACTACTACGAAGCCATGGAAAAACACATCGAAAGCGGTGTCTTCGATCGCGCGCCCGGAACGGGCTCGCTGGCTCCTGAAGGAGATGTCACAACCTTCAACGGTGCTGTCTGGCTGAAAGCTCGTCAGTTGTCAAACTGGCCAGACGTCGATGTCGAACTGCCTCATTCTTCCGCGCCGTATCAGGCTGCGATCGCGTACTATCTCGCACACGCGGTCGGTCCCGAGTATCGCTGGTCCTGGCGAAATGCTCAACTTGAGTGGGACGTCTATCGACAGAGCATTCGCCAAAAGAACGCTGCCAGTCGCGACGCCGGGCACTATTTGGCAGTACTCGCGTTCAACCACCTCCTGTCGACGGTCGATGCTTTCGTTACGTTGCGTCTTCGGGGTGGACTCGGGGCTGGCGGAGTAGGTGGGGTCGGCGGCACGGGCTACCGCGTCACGGCGAGCCTGCCGTTTCGATAGCGTGCGCGGGAACCGGGCGGTCCGCTAACCTCCTCGTGCGCAAGTAGTTGCTGCGCAGCGCTTTGACACGCGGCGAGCAGCCGCGTATCTTCGCCGACTCATCTCCTCCGCCCTCCGGCAGCACCTCCGGCAGCACCTCCGGCAGCACCTCCGGCAGCACCTCCGGCAGCACCTCCGCCAGCACCCCCGACCGCGCCTCCGGTGGCGCGACGCTCGCCATCTCTGGCGGGCGGGGTACCGTTTCACGATGCACGAAGTTTTAAAGGGCATCCGTGTCGTCGAGATTGCGCAGTACGTCTTCGTGCCCGTCGCGAGCGGCGTGCTGTCCGAATGGGGCGCTGACGTCATCAAGATCGAGCATCCGACGCGGGGCGATGCGTATCGGGGCTTGCGACGAACGGGAAATCTCTCCACCGCGGGCGCGGTCCACTACGCGGTCGAACACGCGAATCGCGGGAAGCGCAGCCTCGGCCTCGACCTCAGCCATCCCGATGGACGCGCGACCCTCAGCAAATTACTGGCGACCGCGGACGTCCTGATTACCAACCTGCTCCCGGACTCCCGCGCGCGACTTGGGCTCGAGCTCGAGCAGGTCCGCGAGGACAACCCGAAGATCATCTATGCACGCGGCACGGCGCTCGGTGAACGAGGTCCGGAGCGCCTGCGCGGTGGTTTCGACCATGCGAGCTTCTGGGCGCGCACGGGAAGCCAGGTCGGAGCGCCCCCCGAAGACGCCTCACGGCCGTCCCCCATGCCCAGTGGCGCGTTCGGCGACAGCGGCGCAGGCCTCGCCCTCGCCGGCGGAATCGCCGCGGCCCTGCTTGGGCGCGAGCGTACGGGTGTACCGACAACCGTTGATCTCTCGCTGCTGGGAATGGGGATGTGGTCGATGGCCTCGGCCATTACCGGGTCGATGATGCAGGGCGAGTCCGCCGTACCGCTTCCGCGCGTCCCGCCTTCAACCCCCTCGCCGGAACCTATCGCAGTCAGGACGGCCGATGGATCGTATTAGGTCTGCTCGCCGGTTTTCACGAGTGGCCTTCGCTCTGTCGCGCACTCGATCGCGCAGAGTGGATTCGGGATCCCCGATTCTCGACACCAGAGGGATTCGAAGCGCACGCGGCCGAAATAGCGGCGCTCCTCGACGACCGCTTCGCATCGCAGTCCGTCGAATATTGGCGACGCGCCCTCGGCTCGCTCGAGGCCGTCTGGGAGATCGCGCAGGACACCCTCGAAGTTTCTCGTGATCCTCAAGCTTTGGCCAACGGCTACATCGCCCAGGTCGAGGCATCCGATACCTCGATCTTCCGTCTGGTCTCGAGTCCGGTTCAGTTCGGGGAACGCGCGAATCAACCGACGCGAGCTCCGGAGGCCGGAGAGCACACGGAGGAGATTCTCCAGGAGATCGGCCTCGACTGGGATGAGATTTCGCGACTAAAATCGACGTCCGCGATCAACTAGATCGCGCAATCGACGCAGAACCGGCTGCGTAGGGCTACCGTCGACCATCCTCGTCGCTCATGCGCGGGCGTTTGCGAGCGGGAGCGACGATCAAAG
>JAQBYI010000056.1 GCA_027622655.1 Gemmatimonadota bacterium
TACCCCACGCCCCTAACCCCTTAGTTTTAGGCCCATGCCCGATCCCATTTATCTCGACCACGCCGCAACCACTCCCGTCCGACCGGAAGTGCTCGAGGCTATGGCGCCATTCTACGGCCCTCGGTTCGGCAATCCATCCAGCACGCATCGGTGGGGCCGTGAGGCGCGGACGGCGCTGGACGAGGCGCGCGAGCGCGTTGCAGCGTGCCTGGGCGCGTCCGCCGACGAACTCTGCTTTACATCGGGCGGTACCGAGTCAGACAACCTCGCCATCCTTGGCGGATGGCGCATCCTGCGCGCTGCCGGGCGAAAGGTCGTCGTCACCGCGCCGACCGAGCACAAGGCGGTGTTGGCCAGCGTACAGAAGGCGGCGGCCGAAGGCGCGGTGGAACGGATGCTTGCCGTGGAGTCGTGCGGCACTGTGCTGATGGACGACGCGCGCGAGCAGATCACCGACGACGTCGCCATCGCGTCGGTGATGTGGATCAACAACGAAATCGGAACTGTGCAGCCCATCGCGGAACTGGCGGGCATCGCCAAGTCTCGCGGCGTGATCTTTCACACCGACGCCGTACAGGCATTCGGCAAGGTAGAAGTGGACGCTCGCAAGGTGCCGTTCGATTTCGCTTCGATCAGCGGGCACAAGATCGGTGCGCCGAAGGGTGTCGGTGCGATGTATCTGCGGCGCGGTACTCCGCTCGAGCCGCTCTTCTTTGGCGGAACGCAGGATCGCGGCCGCCGGCCTGGCACGGAGAACGTCGCTTTCGCCGTGGCCCTCGCCACCGCCTGTGAACTCGCCCTGCAGGAGCGTGAAACGGTTTGCGCGAAGTACGGCGCGCTGCGTGATCGGCTTGAAGCCGGGATTCTCGCCAAGCTCCCCGACGCCCGTGTTAATGGCGCGGCAGGTATGCGGGCGCCACACATCCTGAACATCACGGTTCCCGGCGTGGATGGTGAGTCAATGCTCATGGCGCTCGATCTGCACGGAATCGCCTGCTCAGGTGGTTCGGCGTGCCAGAGTGGAAGTTCGAGCCCGTCGCACGTGCTCGACGCGATCGGTGCGTCGTCTATTCCGGGCGCGTCGGTGCGCATGAGCGTCGGCTCGTTGAGCAACGAGGCCGCGATCGACCGCGCCATCGACGTCTTTACAAAGTTGGCGCTGAAGGCACGGGGAACGGTCGCGGCCTGAGTCGATGCCCGCGACCAAGCCACGCGTTCTGATTGCGATGTCGGGCGGCGTAGACTCCTCGGTCGCCGCCGCACTCCTCGTGCGCGAAGGGTACGACTGCGTCGGCGTCACGATGAAGCTGTTCGAGGATGGCGCCGAGCTCCCTGACCGTCCGTGCTGCTCGCTCGATTCCACCAGCGACGCCCGGCGCGTGGCCGAACGCCTTGGCATTCCGCATTACGTGCTCAACATGGTGGACCATTTCGGGCGCGACGTCATCGCGGATTTTGTCGCCGAGTACGCCCGTGGCCGCACGCCGATTCCGTGCGTGCGCTGCAACACCTTCACCAAGTTCAGCGACCTGGTCAAGAAGGCCGACGCCATTGACGCAGTGTTCGTTGCGACGGGCCACTACGCGCGCACCGACGGCGGCCGCCTGCTCCGGGGCGCGGACGCCGGCAAGGACCAGACCTATTTCCTGTGGGGTATCGACCGCGGCGTAATTCCGCGACTGCTGTTGCCGGTCGGCGGAATCACCAAAGACGAAACGCGACGGATCGCTCGCGAACTCGAGCTGCCCCGCGTGGCCGACAAGCAGGAGAGTCAGGAGATCTGTTTCGTTCCGGACGGCGATTACCTGTCCGTGTTGCGCCGAGAGCTCCCTCCGGACGCGCCGGCGATTTCACCCGGCCCGTTCGTTCTCGCAGACGGAACCACCGTGGGCGAGCACGAAGGGTTCGCGCGATTCACTATTGGGCAACGCCGCGCGGTGCCGGGCGGCTTCGCCGCGCCGATGTTCGTAGTGGCCATTCGCCCCGACGATCGCGCAGTTGTGCTCGGTCCGCGCGAAGCACTCCTCGGCCGGGGCCTCGTAGCCACCGGAACCAACTGGCTCTCCGACACGCCACGAATCGGCGACCGGCTCGGCGTGCGGGTTCGCCATCGGGCGCCAATCGCGCCCGCTGAGGTCATTCGGATTGGCGATTCAGAGATCGAGGTCGCGCTCGACGCTCCAGTAGCAGCCATCGCACCAGGCCAGTCAGCAGTTTTCTACGACGGCGACGTGGTTGTAGGTGGCGGATTCATCGCATCGGCCCGGCCTGCGGAACGATCAATGCGCCGCTTGCCGGTGCTCAGCGCGTAGCGACGAGCGCAGCGACGAGCGCAGCGACGAGCGTTGGGCCGGCGCCTGCCAGTGTCCGGCGAGGCGACGGGCCTGAGCTGCCCAGCAGGCGGGCCGGCTAGTACTCCAGCTTGGCGGCAGCAGCGAACTGCTTCATGAGCTTTTCCTGCTCCGCAGTCAGCTTCTCAGGTACGACGACCACGACCTCGACCAGCAGGTCGCCGCGCTTGCCGTCCTTTTCCACTCCCTGGCCCCGTACGCGGAAGCGCTTGCCGCTCGGTGTGCCCCCGGGAATGCGAATCGACACTCTCTTCGCGTCGAGCGTCTCGACCGCAACCTTCGACCCTAGTGTGGCCTGAGCGACGTTGACATCGGCGCGCACCACCAGGTCCAACCCATCGCGATGCCAATCGGCATCGTCCTTCACCTGAAACGTCAGGACGACATCGCCGGCGGGTCCACCGCGCAGCCCGCGTCCGCCCTGCCCCTTGAGGCGGATCTTCGCGCCGTTCTCAGTGCCAGGTGCGACAGTGATGTTGATCTTGCGGCGTACGCGCTGGTCGCCCGCACCGGCACACGTGGCGCACTTCTCGCTCGGAACGGTTCCCTTGCCAAGGCACATCGGGCACGGCCGATTGACCGCGAAGCTTCCTTGCCCGAACGAAATCGCACCGCGACCGCCGCATTCCGGGCATGTCTGCACGCGCGCGCCCTTGGCCGCACCGGTTCCGCGGCAGGTGCCGCACTCTTCGTTGACCTCTAGATCGATCGGAACCTTGCCGCCGGTCACAGCGATGCGAAATGGAATTTCCAGCGTCGTCTCAACGCTCTGCCCCGGCTCCGGATCAGTCTGGCGCTGCCGACCTCCGCCGCCAAACATCGAGCTGAACAAATCGCCGAGGCCGCCCAAGCCGCCAATGTCGAACTCTTCGAAACGCGCGCTCCCGCCCGGTGACGCCGTTGACCGTCCACCGCCACCGCGCGAAGAACCGGCACCGCTCGATCCGCCGCGAGACGCAAAGCCGTCGAACGCACCGAATTTCCGCATGTCGTCGTACTGTTTGCGCTTCTTCGGGTCGCTGAGCACCTGGTAGGCCTCGGCGATTTCCTTGAAGCGGTCAGCCGACTTCGGGTCGCTCTTGTTGGCGTCGGGGTGATGCTCCTTCGCCATGCGCCGATACTGCTTCTTGATCTCGTCGGCGGTCGCCTTCTCGCTGACGCCAAGAACGCCGTAGTAGTCCTTTTTCACGATCGGCGGTGGTCCGCGACCTTAACTGGCTGTGCCGGCGTCGGCACCGTCCTGCCACTGCTTGACCACGACACGCGCAGGCCTGAGTAGCAGGCCGTTGAACACATAGCCGACCTGGTATACCTGGGCGACGAAATCGTCTTCGCCTTTCGTGGCGGCCGGCACCGTCGTGAGCGCCTCCTGAAAGGTCGGGTCGAACAGCTCGTCGACGGGATTCACAACTTCGAGTCCGTGGCCGGCTAGCGACTTGAGCAATTTGCGTTCGACGAGTTCGACACCTTCGACGACAGTCTTCGAGTCGGTCGAAGTGGGATCGAGATGGGCAAACCGGCCGAGATCGTCGAGCGTGTCCAGGATTCCCTTGATCAGGTGACCCATTCCCTTGGACTCGGCTTCCTGGCGTTCGCGCGCCGAACGCTTTCGGAAGTTCTCATAGTCCGCGAGGAGTCGCAGATACTTGTCCTTCTGAACGCCGACTTCCTTGGCCAGGGTGGCAATCTCCTGCTCGGCCACAGCGTCAGGCGCCACGCCACCAATTGCATCGCCGGGCGCGTCATCGCCGGTTTCATCCGGGGCGGCGACGCCCCCATCACCGGCCGACGTGGCGTCAGCGTCGGTTGGCTCGGCAGCGTCTGCTTGTTGGCCCGACTCGTCGTCAGGCCATTCGTTATCGTCGCCGGGAGCGGCGGCGCGGTCTGGTACGTGTTTTTTCATGGTTTCTGTGGGGAATTTCGCTGTTCGTGCATCACTGGTGCAACCGACGTGCCGTGAAAAAGCTGCCGATTCGTCACGCTGGTGACCGTACGAGGCGGGACCGACGGTCGTTTCGGCTGGCTACGGGTCGGTCGCGGCCCACGCCAGCGTCCATCACCGTCCCATTTCGCCCGGCATCATCTCGTCGCTGTGAGTTGCCGCCGCACCAAGTCCAGCGCCCACTGCGTGGACCGCAGCCGAACCTCTTCACGGTCGCCAATCATCTGGCGCTTTGACGAAGTCACTGTACCCCGTACGTCCACAGCGACGCAGACCGTCCCAACAGGTTTTGTGTCCGTGCCGCCGTCGGGCCCGGCGATTCCAGTGATCGAAACGGCGACGTCGGCGCGGTAGCGCGCTCGCACGCCGGTCGCCATCTCACGTGCGGTTTCCTCGCTCACGGCGCCGTGCGCAATGAGCGTGTCGTCGCCAACCCCGAGCTGAGTCGCCTTCACCTCGTTCGAGTAGGCAATCACGCCGCCAAGAAAGAAGTGGCTCGACCCTGGAATCGCGGTAATGCGCCCGCCGAGCAACCCACCGGTGCAGCTCTCGGCAACCGCGATGGTCATTCCACCGCTTCTGAGCTGATCGAGCACGACCGCTGCCAGATCGTCCGTGCCGGCACCGTAGGCAAACTGCCCGGCCACGACGCGCAATTCGGCGCCCGCGCGCTCGAGCAACGCGGCCGACTCGCCCGCGGCGCGTCCGCTCGACGTGAGGCGCAAGTCAACTCCGGCCCACCCCGGAAGGAAGGCCAGCGCAAGCCCTTCGAGCCGCGACTCGAGGGGCTTCAACGAGTCGGCTAGCGCAGACTCCGAAACACCGGTCGTGCGGATCGTGCTCGACACCACAGGACTCGCCCCGGGGCCGCCACGCTCGCGCAGCTTCGGAAGCACTTCTTCGGCGAACATTCCGCGCAACTCGCGCGGCACACCCGGCAGCATCACGACCCAACGCCCGCGTTCGTCCTCCAGCCAGATGCCGGGCGCTGATCCATGCCGGTTCGTGAGCACCACAGCGCCTTCGGGAATGAGACCCTGTTGCTTGTTGGCCTCCGGCAATTCCTTCCCCCAACCTCGAGCCACCCAGCGCTGCCGCAGCGCTTCGATGATCGCTTCGTCCATATGCATTGCACGCCCGAACACGGCGGCAATGGTTGGCTTGGTGAGATCGTCGCTGGTGGGCCCAAGCCCGCCGGTGGTAATCACGGCGCCGGTGCGTTCGAGCGCCTCGCGCACTGCGTCGGCGATCGCGGTGGCGTCGTCGCCGACAGACGTCCGACGTGAGACAGATACGCCGATCGCGGCGAGTTCCCGCGCGATATGAGCGCCATTGGAATCGAGCGTGAACCCGAGAAGCAGTTCATCGCCGATGGTTACAATCTCGATGTTCATCGTCGGGACCCCGGCGCCCCGCACACCTGCGTCATCCCTTTGGCTTCCCGCCGATCGCGACGCGCCAATATCGGGACACGTAGACCGCGAGCGAATAGATGGTCAGCGCCACGCTGGCGACCATTGAGATCGTCCCGACGGTTCCTGCGAGGTTGGCGACAAAGTCCCAACCCACCCGATCGCGCACGTCAACTCGGTCGACGGTCGCCACGAAAAACCAGAAGTACGCCGAGCCGATCCACACAAGCTGAAACGTGGTCTTGAGCTTTGCCGCGAAAATCGCAGCGATGACCGTCCCGCGGCGATGCGCGAGCTGACGGAGCACGGTCACGGCGAGCTCGCGGCCGAGCACGACGGCAACGACCCACCACGGAAGTGGAACTCGCAGGTCGGCGCCGCCAAAGCTGATCACGAACGGATAGTGCGAGAGCACGTTCCGAATCGCATCGGTTCCGCTAAACCACGCGAGCATCGGGTCGCCGGCGGGCGACATCAGCCAGAACATCGGCACAAACGTGCCGAGGAGGAGGAGCTTGTCCGCGAACGGGTCGAGCATCTTGCCGAGATCGGTCACAAGCCCACGCGTGCGCGCGAGCATACCGTCGTAATAGTCGGTGACGGCGACTGCGATAAAGAGCACGAACGCCGCGAGCCGATAACCTGGATCTTCCTGCAGCGGGAGCCAAATCAGCAGCGGCGTAAACGCAATGCGCCCAACCGTGAGCCAATTCGGAAGGTTCACGACGGGTGCCCGATCACGAACATCGCAGCGTTACGACAGCGTTTTCAGCACGAGCTTGCTGACGGCCCGCAGCGTCTCAAATACACCGTCGCCCGTGACTGCTACGCCTTCGAAGTACGGGGCCCGCTCGACCCACTCTCCAGTTTCGATCTGTGAGACCAGATTCTCGCCCGCGTGCCACGGGTCCGGCGCCACGCGCTGCTTGGCGGGGTCCGTGACTTCCCAGCCCGGGTTCAGTGCGGCCTGTAGATCTGCGAGCGGCGCCGCATTGGGGAGATCGCGTTTGTTGTACTGAATAACGAACGGCATCTTCGTGAGGTCGTATCCGTATTCGGCCATATTGTCGTACAGATTCTGCATGGCCTCCTGATTCGCCTCCATGCGCTCGACCTGCGAGTCGGCAACGAACACCAACCCGTCGACGCCCTTCAGAATCAGTTTGCGCGAGGCGTTGTAGTACACCTGTCCCGGCACCGTATACAGGTGAAAACGCGTCTTGAATCCTCGAATCGTTCCGAGATCGACGGGCAGAAAGTCAAAAAACAGCGTGCGCTCGGTCTCCGTGGCGAGCGAAATCAGCTTGCCGCGTGTATCCGGCTTGGTCTTGCCGTACACGTGCTCGAGATTCGTCGTCTTTCCGCCGAGTCCCGAATCGTAGTACACGATTTTGCAGTTGATCTCGCGCGAAGCGTAGTTGATCATCGACATGGCTGAATCTCCTTATCCGAACAGCTTGTCGATTTCATCTTCGGCACCGGCGAGCAAGCCGGCCTGTTGGGGCTTGCCTGGCCCGCCGCGCGAGAACACTTCGTGGAAAAGTTTGGTCAAGTCAGTCACCGTTTCTTTCATCTTGAGGCGCACAAGTCCCAGCGTCGTGCGGTTATCGAACAGCGTGACGAGAATCACCCGCCGCGCCACGTCGGCGAGGTACATCGACTCCTTCTCGCCCTGATGGAAAAGTGAATTGAAGTCGGTCTCGCCAATGAGTCGGGCGAGCTGGTCGTTCGCGCTAAAGTCGGCCGCGGTCAGTGTGGCAAAGGCCGTGGCGTCAAAATCCGGTTTTTCGCCAACCGTTGCGACCAACTGGCCGGAACGGTCGACAAGGAGCGCGCAGCGTGCGTTGCTGTCGAAGAGAAATTTCTCGAGCAGCTTGTGCATCGCACCAGAATCCTCTTCGGTGAATGACCAACTCGAAGAACCGCTCACGGTATTGTCCTCACAGCATCTCTCTCCTGGCAGAAATCGCCTGCGCGATCGTCACACCGTCAGCGTACTCAAGATCGCCACCAACCGGAATCCCGCGGGCAATGCGCGTCACGAGCACTTTGGACCCTGACAACTGCTCCTGAACATACAGCGCGGTCGCCTCGCCTTCGAGCTTCGGGTTGGTCGCGAGAATCACCTCGCGAATTTCGCCCGCCTGCACTCGACCCACCAGACCCGCAACCGTCAAATCGTCAGGCCCAATACCGTCGAGCGGCGAAAGCCGCCCGCCGAGCACATGGAACACCCCCCGAAACTCGCCTGTGCGCTCGATTGCGGCAATGTCACCTGCCTCCTCCACCACGCACACCAGAGTATGATCGCGCCTCGGATCGGCGCACAGGGCGCACAAGGCGTCCTCGGTGAGGTTGTAGCAACGCTCGCACTGGCGCACACGTTCGGTCAGCGTTGAGAGCGCCGCGGCAAGCCGCTTGCTCTGCTCGGGAGGTTGCTTGAGGAGGTGAAAAGTGAGCCGCAGCGCCGACTTCCGGCCAATGGTCGGCAGGCGCGAGAGTTCGGTCACGAGATCGTCGATCGCTGACATTGGCGTCGACGCGCGTTCAGAACGGGAGCTTGAACGGCAACTGCAGGCCGCCGGTGAGTTTCTGCACCTCTGCCTGAGCCAGATCGGATGCCTTCCGTTGTGCGTCCCCTACTGCCACCGCAACCAGGTCCTCGAGCATCTCAACATCAGCCGGGTTCACCAGCGTAGGATCGATCTTGACCTTCTTCACGGTTCCCTTGCCGTCCGCCTCGACGGTCACCATGCCGCCGCCCGCAGACCCGACTACAGTCATCCGCTGAAGCTCATCCTGGACAGCCTGCATCTTGGTCTGCATTTCCTGCGCCTGCTGCATGATTTTCAGAAAATCAGCCATTCTCAGTGTGGTATAAGTCTGTTGTTGACATAAAGTTACGCCGCGCAACCGCACACGCAACCAGTGGGCCGCAGTCGGATTCAGTCAATGAGTCGCAAGTCGAGCGCGTCGAAGGCCGCATCCAGCAGCGGCGCGCCCTTTCGCAACGTCGCAACGCGGTTGGCGATCACTTCGGTTTCTGTCATTCGCTTCATCGGCGCTGCTGGCACTCCTTCAGGACGCGCGGTCACCACCTGCTGCACGCCCGTAAAGAGCGTCCGTAGCGCTGCGAGAACAGCATCAGTGCCGTTGTCTATCGCCGAAGCGAGCGTTTCGCTCGCGACCTGCACGGTGACCACGCCATTCGACACCGCCGTTGGCGTGCTCTCCGCGAGCGACGACGCCACCACACCCCGTCCGGCCAATCGAACAGCCTCGACGACGTCGTCCCACCTCGCGGCCAGACGGTTGATGTCGAGTGGCTGGGCGGCAAGCGGAACTATCGGCGCGTCGGCGATCGGTGCGGGTGTCACCGCCTCGGACACCCGGCCACTGTCGCGAAGTCGGGGACGATCCGAACCAGACCCGGCAGCGGACTCGGGCGGACGGGCTCGCTTCGATGCAGGCGTTGATGCAGGCGTTGATGCAGGCTTCGATGCAGGCTTCGATGCAGGCTTCGATGCAGGCTTCGATGCAGGCTTCGATGCGGGCTTCGCCTCGGGCGCGGGCGGTATTGCCCGCTGCGATGGCGACTCTGCCGAAGAACCAGGCGGCTCGGCACGCTCGCGCGACGGTGCGATCGGACCGCCGGAGTCGTGTCCCCCGGTCGGGAGCCCGCGCAGCACGGCCTCCAGATCCATCGTGCGATCGAGCAGCGCGAATCGCACGAGTAGCGTCTCGAACAGCAACTGCTGTTGGCCGCTGCGTTTGAAGTGCGGCTCGAGTTCCACCGCCATGTTCAGCATGCGGAGCACATCGCCGGGTGAAAAACGACCTTTCGCCTCGACGAGCGCCTTGCGAGTCCGTTCGGAAAGATCCGACACGGTGCCCCCGAGGGCGATGGCAAGTTCACCGCGCAGGGCATCGGTCACACCCGCTAGCATGAGCGCAAAATCCGCTCCTTGGTCGGCCAGGCGGGCGACCTCGGTGAATACGTCGGCGGCACGCCGTTCCGCGACAATCGAGAGCAGCGCGAGTATCTCGTCATCGTGCACAAGCCCAAGTGTTTCGCGGACGAGCGCCTCGGTCACGGCCCCTGTCCCGAGCGAGAGCACCTGGTCGGTGAGCGACAGCGCGTCGCGCATGGAGCCGTCCGCAGCGCGCGCCAGCATCGCAAGCGCCTCGGGCTCCGCCGTGACCTTTTCCGATTCGAGGACGATTGCGAGGCGCTCTCTCACGTCAGCCGGACTCATGCGGCGAAGGTCGAATCGCTGCACCCGCGAGAAGATCGGCGCGGCGGCGTTCGCGATGCGCTGCGGCTCGGTCGTCGCGAATACAAATACGACCCGCGGCGGCGGCTCCTCGATGATTTTCAGGAGGGCGTTCCAGGCCTCCTTGGTGAGCATGTGCGCTTCGTCGATGATGTACACCTTGTACCGGTCGTCACCGGTGGGGGCGTACATCGCGCGCTCACGCAGATCGCGGGCATCGTCCACGCCGCGATTGCTCGCCGCATCGATCTCGACCACGTCGAGCGACGTCGAGCCGGCCCAGATGCGTTCGCAGCTCAGACACTTCCCGCACGGCTCGCGGTCTTTTCGTCGCTTTTCGCAGTTGAGCGCCATCGCGAGCACGCGCGCGAGGGTGGTCTTGCCGGTGCCGCGCGGACCGCAGAAGAGGTACGCCTGAGCGACCCGGTCGTGCTCAATGGCGCTTCGCAGCGTCGTGGCCACATGGGTCTGCACCGCCACATCGGCAAACCGGCGTGGGCGATACTTACGGGCGAGCGCGAGCGACATACGGAGAAACTAACGCTCGCGCGACCCTCGCGCGGGCCGAGCGCGGCCGACCGTGGCCGAGCGCGGCCGACCGTGGCCGTCAGTTCTGCCCGATCGTGCCCCCCGGCGCCGGCGTTACGCGAATACCCGCCCACGACTCGGTCGTCCCGGCCGAATACCGCAGGTCACCGACGAAAATCGTTCCGGAATCCGTACCGGTCCCGGGCACGAAGTACGGGAACCGCGACCACTGCAGAAAGCGGGCGCCGTCCTGCGTTGCACGGACGGCCGCGACCACAGCCGGCACCGCACCGGTAGGATCACTCCAGAGGCGATCGCCTACCACGGCTCCAGTGCCGCGCCACTCGGCAGGATACCGATCGTACGACGAGCCCCTGAGCACCACCACGTCGCGACGCAACCAGAGGAGCGGACGCGGGGCCACCATCAGTTGCCGGGCACTGGTTCCAGTCAATCCGAAGGCCTTTTCTGCGGCGGTTCGCGTCACTCCGCTCATGGCCTTCATTCCGACGATGTAAGCCAGCGCCACGCCAATCGCCGCTCGCGCTGCTATGTGCGGCCGACTTGAGCCGGATGCCAGCGCGCGACTCGACACGAACCAGCCCGCCGCGAACAGGACGAGCAGAGGTGGATCAACGATGAATAGCGTGTCACCGTAAAACCAACGGTCGCTGAAGGGCATGAACAAGCGGATGCCGTAGCTGTTCAGCAGGTCGAGCGCGGGGTGACTGACGACCGCGATCGCCGCAAGCGGCAGGTATGCCTGCCATGGCAACGAGCCGGCTTCGCGGGCGGATTTCCGACCGGTACTGTCTTGCCCAGCCGCCGCACCCGCCGGCCGACGCCCGTTCCACCAGCTGAATACCAGTGAGAGCAACACCGCCCATACAGCGATGGCAAGCACGCCGTGCGTCCAGCCGCGCCGAAACGAGACGACCGTGGCCGAGTCTCCCCAGATACGAGTCAACGCGTCCACATCCGGGATGTTCGCCGCGACTATCCCGAGCAGCGTGGCGCGGGGCAGGCGTTTGGCGAAGCCCGTCTGCGCGACTACCGCGCCTGCCAGAGAATGACAAAGGTTATCCATCTACCAGTGAAAAAAGGGGACGCTACGCCTCTGCGGCGTTCCTGTGCATGAACGCAGTCGCGATGCCGAGCACGATCAGGATAAGTCCATCGCCGATGATCTGGCGGATCACGAGCGACATCGGCAGCGGCTGCACCGAGAAGTAAATGAGATAGCTAGGCGGCGGTGGCGGGCGACTTCTCGTTCGCGAGCACGGCATGCCGGCGCGACAGCCACACGGCGATCGCCATCCACACGGCCGACATCGGGACGGGAATCCACGCAATTGCCGTCAGTCCGAGACCGACGGCAGTCAGCGCCGCGAAGGCCCATGCCCCGATCTGGTCGCCAACGCGATAGACGAACGTCTCAATGAACGCCTTGGCCTTGTACTTGTCGTCGCGCGACACGACGGTGAAGAGCACTTCCATCGCAGGATTGGTGAATGCGAAGTTCCCGGCGCGTCGGAGTACGACGAACACAGCTACGGCCGCGAACGTGGGCGCGGCAGCCAGCGCCCCGAAGCCGATCATCGAGAGCACCGGGAGGAATGCGAGCGCGCTCACGAGGCCGAACCAGCGGATCATCCGCCCGGTGAGGAAAATCTGGGCAAGCACGGTGAGCACCTGCACTGCGAGCTCAATCTGCGCCAGCACTTCGGTTCGCGATGTGCGGTCGGCGTAAGCCTCGCCAACGATCGCAGACTGTTGGAAGTAGACAAACGTTGATCCGATCGTGAACAGAACGAGGAACACGGCTACGCCGGCGAGGTAGGGCGAGGATATCGTGCGCGTGAATCCGCTCCACACGCTCCCACCTACGGTCTGCGTGTCCGGCGACGGCAGACCCGGGTCCGAATCGGTGCGCAAGTCTCCCGACGCAGGCTCAGCGACTGGTACGACGGCGCCAGCCACCGACGGAAACCGCGAGACCACGAGCACCGCAACCTCGAGCAGCGCGCAACTCACAAGCAGCAGGTTTACGGCGCCAATCCGCGGCGCGAGGAACGCCGTGAGCGCCGACCCGGCGACGGAACCGAGCGTCCCGCCAACACCAATGAATCCGAAGAGCCGCTTTGCCTGTTCGCTGCGGAACACGTCGGCCATGAAGCACCAGAAAAGCGACGTCACGAAGAGTACGAACACGCTCAGCCAAATAAAGAACCCGCGCCCTATCCAGATGTCGGCCACCGAACCTTCGCTCGCCCCAACCGTCCGCAGGAGCACGTAGAACAGCAGCAGCGAGACAACGATGCTGTGGTACGCGTACGGAATGAACTTTCGTGGCGGAAAGCGGACGACTAGCGCCGAAAGCAGCGGGTTGGCGACGAGCGTCAGCGTGAGCGTTCCCACGAACAGCCACGAGAGTTGCGTCGCCCCGCTCGATGCGGCGACCGCGTCTCGAATCGGTCGCAAGACGAACCAGCTCGCCAGCGCGAAAAAGAAATAGGTGAACGCCATGATCAAGGCGTTCACCTCTTCTGGCCGCACTTCTACGGCACGACGTAGCAGCGCGTAGAGCGCCGCGCGCGCTCCGCCAGCCGGCGCAACAGAACCGCGGGTTGGGGTCAGCGGCCGCTCTTCTGTGCCGCATGCCAGAGAGCCAGGACTTCAGCCTCTCGCTTCATTCCGATACCGTTGATTTCGCCATTGAGGGTCGCAGCCTGTTGCTCCGCCGGGCGTGTCCGGTGCCAGGCCAGGGTATCCATCGCCGTCTCCGCCACCGGCCGAAACGTCAGTCCTTTGGCAATCGCCTTCGAGGCGTTTCGCAGCTGGTAGCCCGCCGTGCGCCCTACCGGCGGCTGCCACACGGGCATGTCGCGCCACGGCCGCACATTCTGTTGCTGGAGGAAAGCCCACGGTACCCACGTGAACCGGGCGCCCGCCGTTGTCACCGCCTTTACTCCGTACAGCATCTCACTGATGGTCATGGGGTGCGCGGGGCCAATCGCGTTGTACACGCCAAACGCCTGCATCTCGGCCACCCGCACGGTCCACTCTGCGAGGTCGCGCGAGTCGATGAACTGGCACGGGTCGTCAGGCGTGTCGGGAGCGAGCACTTCGCCGCCCTCGGCAATGCGCGCGGGCCACCAGGTGAACCGGTCCGTACGATCGAGTGGTCCCACGATCAGACATGGACGAATGACCGTGGCGATCCCGGAATAGAGTCGCTGCGCCTCTTGTTCGGCGCGCACCTTGAGCGGACCGTAGTAGCGCGACGCGTGCTGCGGATCGAGCGTGTACGGGTCGAGCCCCTCAGGCATCGTGTGTACAGGACTCTCTTCATTGAGCCCAATGATGCTCTGATCGCTGTATGTGGACGTCGTCGATACGAATACATAATGGCCGACGTTTCCGGCGAGAAACTTCCCGGCGTTCCGCACCCACGCCGGAAACGTGGTCGGATTGTCGAGAACCACATCGAACTTCTTTCCGTCCAACGCACTGGTGTCGCTGTTGAGATCGCCGACGAGTTCTTCGTGGACCCGCCCCCGAAACATTCCGGGGCGCGTACGATTCCGATTGAACAACGTGACGCGGTGGCCGCGAGCGATCGCGTACTCGACCTGCTCGGGGCCCGTGAACCCTGTTCCGCCGAGGATCAGAATGTTGAGCGGAGCCGGTGCGCGTGTGGGCTCCGGTCGAAGCGAATCGAACGCGTGTGGAATGGCTGCAGAAGCGTCTCCGGACATCGCGCCCAGACCTAGCGCGCTACCTGCGGCAGACATCCACTTCACGAAGCTTCGGCGATCAGTAGTCATGGCTCGGGCCCAGTAGAATAGACGCGTTCAATATGCGTGTCCGCCGGCCATTTGGGGCGCGCCCGGAATCACTCGCGTGGCGGGCGGCCCTGTCCAGTGACTTCATCGATCTCGACTTCTATCGAACGGGCGATGTTGTGCACGCGTTCCTCAATGCTCCCTTTCCTCAGACGCGCGGCGCTGATATCCACTTCGCCGAGAGTTCCACCCAGAGCGACGTCCAGCCCGGCCGATTTCGCGAAACCGAGTTTCTGACTCGCGTACACGCTGCGGTGGCCTACCATAAGGAAGGCTGTTACGCCGGCCAGCGCCGCATAAACGGCCTCGGAAGAAGGGAGCACTTCGATAGCCATGACGGCCGCCGCGATCGGTGTGTTCGTCGCGGCACCGAGTACGGCCACGAATCCGTATGCAGAAAGCAACGACGCCGGAACACCGAACAACGGCGCGATCGTCGCGCCACTGGCCGCCCCCACAAAGAAGATCGGCGTCAAGACGCCGCCGCTCCCACCGGTCTCCAGCGTCACCGCAGTTGTCACGATCTTGATCAAGAACGCGAACACTGCGACCTGCAGCGTTCCATTGAGCAGGCCCTCGACCGTCGCCGTGCCCAGGCCAGCGTAGGCATCGCCAGCCACGGCGTACGTTGCGGCGAGGATGCTGCCGCCAACCATGGCCACGAGATACGGGTGGTCGGCAAAGCGGCGCGCGGCGCGCTCCGTTGCCCGCATAGTCTCGATCAGTGTGAGCGCCACCAGGCCGAAGATCACGCCGGACGCGAGCGCGACCATGATCATCTTGAACTGGCCAATGCTGGCGAGGACATCCGGAAGATCGCCGAACGGTGGACTCGTGCCACACACCAGATGTGCGACGATGCCGGCGATAAGGGCGGGGAAAATGACTCCGTAGTCGATCTTGCCGAGGTAGAGCACTTCGATGCCGAACAGCGCGCCTGATACCGGTGTGCCGAACACCGCCGCGAAGCCCGCGCTGATTCCGCATATCACGAGCCGGCGTCGGTCCGCGTCCACGAGTCGCATCAGGTCGGCGAAGAGACTGGTGAGCGCAGCGCCGATCTGGGCGGCCGGACCCTCCTTGCCAACCGATCCGCCAAGTGAGAGGGTCAGTACTGTAGCGACCAGCTTCACCGGCGCGACGCGCCATTGCACGCGGCCCGAGCGCTGGTGCACGGCCGTGATCACGGCTTCGGTGCCGTGTCCGCGCGCTTCGGGAGAGAACGTCCGCACGATCCAAGCGCAGACCGGCAACCCGATCGGTAACAGCACCCACACGGGGAATGCACCACCCGTCAGCGAAATGACGTAGGCTCCGGACCACTCGATTGACCAGAGAAAGCCACGGGTACCAAGGCCGACGCATACTCCGGCCGCCGCACCAAGAAAGGCCCACTTCACCGTCGTGACGAGCAGCGCCGTGTGTTCGGTGTACCAGCGACTCTCGTCAGACAGCAACGGCAACTCGAGCGAACCGCCGTCGCCGCGAAGGTAGCTCCGGAACCTCGCGACCAGATCGCGAACGGAGATGCTCACGTCGCGGCGCTCATTCCGTTTCGTCCACGACGCACGTCACGACGCACGTCACGACGCGCGTCACGCAGCACTGCGCGGCGCGAGTCTCAGGTTTGACGGACCTTCATTCAGCAAGCCAGCCCAGACACAACTCGGCATAAGCAGGACGACCAGCGCCGGACGAATCTTGCTCCACATTACGCGCCCCCAAGACGTGCGCTATTTCCGCAACCAAATCACTACGTACTGTATCACGTTTCCAGTTCTTACGCCGCGCGTAAACGACCGGAACAACTGACCGCATGGCGCTCCCGCGGGCCAGGCCTGCGAGAGCGCGTTCGACCTGTCCCCGCCGCGTGCATAGGCCTCAACGGCCTCGATCTCCTCCACGCGATACGCCTCGACCGTCGCGCCGGGCCGAGGCACTCCGTTTACGAACAGGCAGACATTTGGCCCAAAACGCAGTCCTCGTATCCCAAGCGAACGCGAGCCCTGCATGCCGTCTACCACGTTCGAGCCGGCCTGCCGGATCTCGGCGCCCGACACAAGCGCCGAGTTCATCCCACGGTATCGCAGGCGCTGTGCGAGATCCTGATAGACTGCGTCGAGCCCGCGCGCGGACGGCTCACCGGGATCGAGAAGCTGCGACGCCTCAATGGCCCTTCCCCGCGGGATCTCGACGTTGAACAGCCGGTCGACGTGACCGTCGTGAGTGATCCTTACCAGGTACGAACCCGGAGCGCGGACAGAAACAAAGAACCCGCCACTCGAATCGGTCGTGAACGGCTCCGAGCCACCGAGTACCTGGACCGTCGCGCCGGCCAGCGGACCGAGGTCCGGCAACTTGCCCACCATTCCGTAGATCGCGGAAACGTCGCCCCGCACGCGAAAAACGTCGAGCAGCTGGGCGATCGGACGCATTCCGATCTCGACCGCGATGTCGCGGTCCCGGTCGGCCAGTTCCACCGCACCGAAATACTCGGAAAACCCGATCCGGAGCACGGAATAGGAGTAGCGCCCCGAAATCAGCCCGGTGAACCGGAAGGTTCCGTCTTCGTCGGTGCGCGCCGAGAGCTGGAGCGACGCGCTGCGTACGTATACCTGGGCTCCGGCCAGCGGCCGGCTCGAGACCGAGTCGCGAACGACGCCATGAATTGTGTGCGGGCGCTGGGCGAGTGCTACCGAAGACACCACCGTGCAAAACGCCACGACTACCCCAGCCTCAAGCAGGCCGCGGTGCCGCCGAAACACGCGCGCGGCACAACGAGTGGTGGCCGGCGCGGCTTGGTTGGTGTCGATCAATGGCTGGATGGAAACCCCTTGGCGAAACGTCGGCGCTGGCCCGCGACCGCCGTCGGCCCGGCCAGTTCAGCGTCGCGGGCGCAGAAGGCCCTCAAGCCCTGTACCCCGCCCCAGAACGATATGTTCTGTGACCGGGGTGCGCACCACGCGGCTGGGCAGTATCATCAATGACGTGTTCCAGATTCGCGTCCGTTCGACAGAGGGAGGACCCGCGTGACACCCCGTAGCCTTTCTACAATCATTGGCTGTGCCGCCATCCTTGCGCTCGCTGCGGCCCCAGCACGCGCCCAGAGCGGCGCGGCGGCGGCGCTGACGACCGAACAGATCGCCGTCCTCGCAAAGACGCAGGTGCTCATTGGCGCGATCCACGATTCCGTCGATGCTCAGCTCGCACATCCGCGTAACAAGAAGGACGAGAATCAGACACAGCTCCGGGACATGTTGCGCACCGAGATCGCAGCCATCCTGAAGGCGAATGACCTTACCGACGAAGAGTATCAGCGGCGGACGTTCATCATCAGTTCCAACGGCGGCGCCCGCGAACGCTTCGACAGCGTTGTAGTCGTGCTCACAGGCGCGCCGCTGCCGGGCGCTGTCCAGGGCCGCCCCGCTGCGGCACCCGTGGTGGCGGTCCCGGCCGGTGCCGTCGGCGTCCATATCGGACACGTGGTGAACGCCTTTGGCGACACCCCCGACCGCGCGGGGCTCCTCGCCACCGCGCTTGCCGAGGCGCGCGTTGCGCTTCAGCACGCCCGCCTTGCGACGGCGCAGCCAACAAACCTCGCCTACATGCAGACCCACGCGGGCCACGTGATCCACGCGGTCGATCCGACCGTCGTGACCGCCGGTCCCGGCGCTGGCTACGGTGTCAAGAAGGCTGCGCTCGGCGTTGCCACGCATATCGAGCTCGCCGCAGCGGGGTCGGGGGCAACTGCACCGCAGGTACTGCACGCTGGCCATGTTGCCGTGTCGGCCCGTAACACCGTCACACGCGCCGATCAGATCCTGGAAATGGCACAGCAAGTTCGCTCGGCGACTTCGGCAGCAGATGCCGCCGCGTTGATCGGACAGATCGTATCGCTCGCGCAGCAGCTCACTGAGGGCGCAGACTCCAACGGCGACGGCCGGATTACGTGGCAACTCACCGAAGGCGGGCTCCAACACTGCGACGAGCACGTGAAACTCATGCTCGGCGGCGGACGCTAGATCGCCGGGCTCAGCTGACGGTCACGAGGCCGGCGAAACGCGTTTGAGGGTACGGACGACCGTATTGAAGTAGTGGGCCGCGTCGCGCGGGTCGTACACGATGAGTGGCGCGCCGCCCTTGGCCAGGCGTGCAGGGTCGCCCGCCGCGTACCCCATGAGCCGTGCAACCAGCTGTTCGGCCGGACCATCCGCCTGGTCCTCGAACTGCGCTTTCGGGACGGCGGCGCCTGAAGCCCTTGTGAACAGCGCGTTCAGCGAAGGGGCTGTGCCAGCGTTGTCGATCATCGTTGCCACCAGCGCCACAACTGCGTTCGACAGAAAATTGCACCCGAACCCCAGCGGCGAGTACGTCAAATCAGACGGGCGGTGCGCACTGAACTCTCTCAGCAGCTCACCCCGATAGCGGTCTATCTGCTCGCAGAGAGCGGCATGTTCCGCAGCGTGCTCGGCAAGGCACGGCGGCACCACCCCGTCAAACGCCCACGGATCGGCCGAAAGGGCATCAAGCAGAGCGCCGACAATGCGCACACGCTCTCCTGAGTGGACGCCGGAAGCGCTGAATCCGGCGTAGGCGCGCATGAGGGTAGAAAGCGAGAACAGGATCCACGGGTAGTCAACGACGTTGTCGTCGCGCATGACGCCTACATCGTTCTTGTACATGAACCGCAGGCCCCACCGCAGGTGGCTGCCGAAGACGGAGGCACACGGCAGCGCCAGCCTTAGTGCGTGTGTCGCGTTGAGTACGCGGATTCGATCGAGCAGGTGATCGTACGCCGGCTCTTCCGGGTGGTAGTACGCCACCGCAAGCAGAATAAGCGACTCCGCGTCGTCCACTGTCTGGCATCCGCTGCCGTCGGGACCCTGCAGTTCGCTGATGAGGCCGCTGACCAGGTCGAGATTGGTGTTCGGGTCGCCGTCGTCCCATGCCCGCATCGTGAGCAGTGACAGCAGCGCGAGGAAATACTGGTCGAGCAGCACCGATAGCACATGCCGAGCGCGTACGGCGGGCACGCCTAACCGCAGGCAATAGTCCAGCAACAGCACGGGGGCGATATCCGCGGGACGGCGCTGCGCCGCAAAATCCCACCCGTGAATGACGTGCAGCCCCTCCCGTCGCGTTCTGGCGTCCAGCGTATCGACGACGCGGCGCAGGGATGTTCGCTCCCCTCCGTGCTCGAAGACGTGGGTTCGCATGCCCTGGCGAAGCCCGGAGAACGAGGCGTCGAAGTCCGCCGGGTCGCAGAGCGCGTCAATGATATCCCGGCGGGCAGGACCATTCAGGACCCCGGAAAGCAGCTCACAGGCGTCTCCGAACGTGATCGGTCCCTCTCGGCCGCGGCGGTGGCGCTTGACCATTTCGGACTGGGGTGGGTGGGCAAAGCGAACC
>JAQBYI010000109.1 GCA_027622655.1 Gemmatimonadota bacterium
GCGCGCCGATCATCGATCCGGTGCTCGTCGGTTTCAAGCAGACTGAGTTCATGGTCGAACTGCGCCGCGTGGGCCTCCCGATTGTTAGCCGCTACGGCACGTGGCAGAAGCCGCCTGTGGACGAGGTGGCGCGCCTGCGCCAAGGCTAGCTGGATCCAGGGGCGTGGTAAGGAGGCGGCCGATGGCGGCCGCCGGCACGCTCCCAAGACCCGTTCCAGAGCACGCCGCCCCCGGTGACGTCCTGGTCTGCGACGGCTACACCGAAGGGGTGCTCTGGGGATGCGTGCTGACACGCACTGCGGTGCGGACGCGGCTTCGCAGGGCTTGTCGTAGATTGTGCTGCGCGATGCCGACTAGGTGCGCGACCTGCGGTTGCCTGACTACGCCCGCGCAGTAACGTCCCGCGGGGTCTACAATACGGTGGCGGGGGTCGCTGTCGTGCCAGTTTCCTGTGGCGGTGTCATGCTCAGCCGGACGTAGCGGATCCCCGAACCGGTGGCTTGGATGCACCATAACACGGCCAGCAGCGTACCATCGGCGAGCTTCGCAACATGGGGCTCACCAAAAGCGAAATCGGTCCACTCGGAATGTCCTGCAGACGTATGGTGCTGCGTCGCCACCGGCGCGGCCCAGATCATCTGGTTGTGCTGGACCCCGAAGTCGCTTTCCGATGGATTCACCAGCGCGAGATACACGCCGGGCTGGCCATGCTTGCGCTGGTTGTAGATGAGCAGCGCACCTCCATCGGGAAGCGGCGCCAGCGCCGTAGACTGCCCGCTGATTCCTGTGGACCGCGTGGGAGTCCAGGACTCGCCGCCGTCTGTCGAAAGCGCGTAGGCGTTCGGAAAATCCTGATGCCCGTTGTGGTCCACATGCCACGCTGTGGCGAGGAGCCGCCCGTCGGCTAACTCGACAACCCACGCTTCGGCGCCGCCGGAGTTTGTTTCCTCGAAGCGCAGTGCATCGCGATGCCACCACGTGCGTCCCTCATCGTCGGAGCAGGCGATGACGACGCGTTCACGATCCACCTTTTCACTGGGCTCGAAGGTGTTGTATGGTGAATAGGCGGCGATCCAGCGGCCGGCGCGCGTAACGGTCAACGCGCAGGGAGCCTCCGCCGAACCGGCGCCGTCCATCGGAATGTCCGCCGGCTCTGACCAAGTCTTTCCGGCATCGGTCGACCGTGACCAGAACAGCGTGTCCTGTTTCATCCCCTGTGTCAGATCGGACCAGAAAGATTCCCCTGCCCTATCGATCGGAATGCGAATGCCGAACAGCAAAAGCTCGCCCACTCGCCCCGGCCCGATGGCGCAGACCAGCGATGCTTTTTCGGAGAGGTGTGGGAAGATCGCTGCTGGTGCGGACCACGTTGTGCCGCCGTCGGAAGACCGCGCGATCACCGGCACGAAGTCATTCACGCCCAGCGCGGACTGCACCACGAACGTGCACAGGATTTCTCCATCGGGGAGGACTACGCAGCGCGGAACGGCCGCCACTGGCGTGACGGCGCCCAGCTCGCGGCGGTTGACGAAACCTTCCGATATTGTTTCAAACATTTCGAGATCCTCCTGCGGCCGCTTTCGCAGCACTCGCCCGTGCAAATGTAGCATCTGACTCCAAGACACTGGTAGGGTGGAGTCTAGCTCAAAGCGGAACTTGACCAGTGCGTGGTCAGCGCTTATCATCTCGAGATGCATGGGGGATTGAATTTCCTATCCGTCCAGCGGGCGCGGCCGTGAATGCCTGACGCCGCCTCTCGCCCGAGGCTATAGGGAGCTCCCCATAACGACTCGCGTTTGGACCGATATCGACTTCGAGCGGGACGGCAAGCAGGTAGGCTGGCTCTATCTTCCCCACTCGGTCACGCGTTCGGGGTACGGCAACCTGGCGACCGCGATCGCGGTGACCAAGAACGGCCGGGGACCCACTGTCCTCCTCATGGCCGGCAACCATGGCGATGAATACGAAGGCCAGGTGGTGCTGACCCGTATGATCCGGGAGCTGGAGCCGTCGGAGATCCGCGGTCGGGTGATCATCGTGCCCACCGCCAACGTCGCCGCCTCTCTGGCCGGTGTGCGCACTTCACCGATCGACGAGGGCAACCTCAACCGCGCCTTTCCCGGCGAAGCCAACGCGACACCGACCTTCGCCATGGCGCACTACTACGACAGCGTCCTCTTTCCCATGGCCGATGCCTTTATCGACGTGCATTCTGGCGGCACGTCGATGGACTACCTGCCCTTCGCCTCGATCAGCACATCGGGCGACGCCGCCGTAGATGCGCGGGCGACATCGCTGCTGGCCGCGTTCGGGGCACCGATCAGCATCGTTTGGGATGCGGTTGACCTCAGGATGGCCGAGGTGGCCGCGGCGCGACGCGGGGTCGCGGCGGTCTCCGGCGAGTTCGGCGGCGGCGGCACGGTAGTGCGTGGCGGGGTGCAGATCGTCCACCGGGGCATCGCTAACGCGCTCCGCCATCTCGGCATCCTGCCGGCTAACGAAATCAAGCCGGCCAACAGCCGGTTGATGGAGATCCCGTCCAACGACTTCTATGTGTTCGCCGCGGAAGCGGGACTGTTCGAGCCCCAGGCCGAACTCGGCGACATGGTTCGCTCGGGCGATCCCTGCGGTCTCATTCATTTTGTGGACAACCCGGCGCGGGAGCCGGTTCAGGCCTTCTTCCACACCGATGGTCTGCTCGTCTGCCGGCGCCATCCTGCCCGGGTCGAGCGCGGCGACTGCCTCGGCCACCTCGCCCGCGACGTCGCCACTTAACCCAACTGCACGAAGTGCGGCTCGGGGCGCTCGATCAGGTCCTCGTGGTGGATCAGCATGGGTGCGCTCAGGGGCACGGTTGGCCGTCGCGGAATGTCCCGGCTCCGCAGTCGCAGTCAGCGGCGTGCACGTAGCCGCTGTGGCAGATGCGACGGTCAATGGCCGAGCGATTGGTGCTCGAGCCGTGCACGGTAAAGAGGTTCCGCCATCGATGCCGGTTGCCTGAATCGGGTGGCAGGCATCGTGATGCGGGAAGTGCAGCGCGCCACAGCGGGAGCGAGCACAAGCACGGCGCCCGC
>JAQBYI010000057.1 GCA_027622655.1 Gemmatimonadota bacterium
TGGCGGGATTCACGCTCTAGTATCGAGACACCACCTGATGTTTTTCAACTAGATCTGGGACTTACCCGCCGCCGGCCACCCCCGCTGGTAGCGCGACCACGGCCGCCGTATCTTCAGCGCTATCGCAGTTCCCGTTCCCGAACCAGTTTCGCCAAGAGGCAACCGTTTATGCGCCCCCGCTCCCTGCTCGCAGCCATCGTGCTCGTTTCAGCAGTCGCGTCAACCGCAGTCGCCCAGGCACCGGACACAACAAAGTCCAAGCCGGCCGCCGCTGAGGCGAGTGCCGTCGGAACGTGGACCGGCTCGGTGGAGACGCCAAATGGTGCCATGTCGATGACCGCTATCATCAAGAAGGATTCGACCACGTACACAGGCGTCATGACGGGTGAGACCGGCGAGATGGAGCTCTACGACGTCACCGTAGCCGGTGAAAAGGTGTCCGCCGGCGCGACGATGAACATGCAGGGCACGGCCATCGAGCTTTGGTACGAGTTCGTCATGAAAGGCAACACGATGAGCGGCTCCGTATCCGCCAACGTCGGTGGCGAGTCGATGTCCTTCCCGCTGGTGCTGACGCGCGTAGTCGCACCGTAGTCGCCTCGGGCCGCCGGGCCGTCGCCACCGTCAAAACACAGGCGGCGACGCTCGGCGGCGCGCTCGGCGCATTCTGGGCCACACTCGGCATCAACACGCTGGTCGGTGGCGCCCTCTACCAGTTCGGCGTAGTCCCCCGGTCGCTCACCGGGCTGCGCGGGATCCTGTTCGCGCCGTTCATTCACGGCAGCGTCGCACACCTCGTCGCAAACACCATTCCTTTCGTCGCGCTCGGCTGGCTCGTCATGCTGCAGGGGCGCGGCCGGATCGCCCGGGTTACGCTCGCTGCGATGCTCGGCTCGGGACTCTGTGCCTGGCTCCTCGGCGCGCCCGGATCAGTACACATCGGCGCGAGCGGAGTGATCTTCGGCTACCTCGGCTATTTGATGGTAAGCGGATGGTTCGAACGCAATCTTCTGAACATCGCGCTGAGCGTCGGCGTGACGGCGGCCTGGGGCGGCTTGGTGTTCGGCGTCATGCCCGGACAACCGGGAATCAGCTGGCAGGCCCACCTCGGTGGATTTGTGGGCGGCGTCCTGGCCGCGCGGTCGCTCAGGCGCATGAGCCGCGTAACATGATCGCCGCGATCACGCCCGCGAAATAGTTTTCGCCGACGCGCCGCAAGTACGCCGCAAGTACGCCGCACGACACCAACCGAAACAGAGCCCGTGAACATTTCAATCGATCGCATCGAAGCCTTGCTCCTCGTCGCCGCACTCGTGGCGATGGCGGCGCGGCGCATGCGTGTGCCATACAGCATCGGCCTCGTCGTCGCCGGCATCGCGCTGTCGTTCGTTACGACCACGCCGGGATTCACGCTCACGAAGGAACTGATTTTCGGCGCGTTCTTGCCTCCGCTCGTCTTCGAGGCGGCGCTGTTCATCAACTGGCGGGAACTCAAGGCCGACCTCGGCGTGATCATTTCGCTCGCGACCGTCGGCGTAACTGCGGCGGCCGCAGTCACGGCAATCGGGATGCACTTCTTCGCCGGCTGGGCGTGGGGCCCTGCGACGGTATTCGGCGCGTTGATTGCCGCGACCGATCCGGTGTCGGTAATCGCGACGTTCAAGGAAGCGGGCGTGACGGGACGACTCCGGCTGCTCGTGGAAGCCGAGAGTCTGTTCAATGACTCCACAGCCGCAATCCTGTTCGGCGTGGCTGTTGCAATCGCGCTGGGCAGCGGCGCGACCGCGGCGGGAATCTCGTGGACGCTCGTCACAAACGTTGGCGGAGGCCTGCTCGTCGGCGGTGCGGTGGCTAGTGCGATTCTCCTCGTTGCCGGGCAGACGACGGATCACCTCGTGGAAATCACGTTCACCACGGTGGCAGCCTACGGTTCTTTCCTGGTCGCCGAGCACTTTCATTTTTCTGGCGTGCTGGCAACGCTCGTGTGTGGATTGCTCGTGGGAAATGTGGGCCCGCTCGGCTCCATCTCGCCGAAAGGCCGAGAGGCCGTGGAATCGTTTTGGGAATACGCGGCGTTCGTAGTGAACTCGTTGATCTTCATTCTGATCGGTATTCGCGAGGCGGCACAGTCGTTCAAGGACATGCTCTGGCCCATTGCGATCGCCATCGTGCTCGTGACGCTCGGGCGCGCCGTTGCCATCTATCCGCTCTGTGCGCTCTTCCGGAACAGCGAACGGCGCGTGTCGGCGAAACATCAGCACGTCCTCTTCTGGGGCGGACTGCGCGGCGCGCTGGCGCTCGCGCTGGCGCTTGGCCTCCCGGATACCATGCCGATGCATGATGAGATTCTCGCCGTCACGTTTGGCGTCGTTGCGTTCTCGCTCTTCGCGCAGGGGCTCACGATGACGCCGCTGCTCCGTCGCGTGGGCGAACTGCCGGGTGGGGCGAAACCGACTCCGCCGGGTTAACGACGAAAGGACCCGAACTGCGGGCCCTTTCGATCGTGCATCTGCTGTACTGCTGACTGCGCCTGCTTCCCGCGATTGTTTCGCAGGCCCAACTCCCGCGGTGTTATGCGGGCACAACGTTCAGCGGCAAGCCCATCTCAAACGTCTCGACCTCGACCTTGCCGTTCACGAGCGAAGAAAGCTTCTGCTCGATCTTCGGGTAAAGGGTCGTCGCGTACCGGTCGAGCTTGTCGGGCCCGCTCCACACGCTGATTCCAAGCACGTGATCATCGTTGACGAGCATGATCTCATTCCTGAAGCCATCCTGCGCCTTCAGCATCGGCAGTACTTCGCTGTTGAAAACCTTGGTGAACTCGGCCTTCTTGCCTGCGATGATCGGAAAGCGCACGCTGCGGGCGATATGGTTCTGCATATAGGGTATCTCCTACACCTCATCAGGCTGGCCCGACTTGATCACCGCGGGACGAGGATCAACCGCGGGACGAGGATCAACCGCGGGACGAGGATCAACCGCGGGACGAGGATCAACCGCGGGTAGGGCAATGCGCCGGCTCAACTCACGGCGCCCATCAACTATGACCGAAGTATAGTCGTTTTGAGCACGTAAGTCAAATCCCCACAATAAGTTACGGTCCCTGACCCCCGGGCGTACGCCCGGGCGAAATCAGGCAAGTTCCAGGCTGACGATCCGGTCGAAGACGTCTACGAGCCGGTCGGCGTCAGCGCGATCGAACGGCATCGGCGGCCGGATCTTCACGACGTTGTGATGCGGCCCATCGGTGCCGAGCAGTATTCCCTCTTCGCGCATGCGATTGGCGACATAAGCCGCCTCTTCGGTCGCGGGCTCGCGGGTCTCGCGATCGCGCACGAGTTCCACGCCGAGAAAAAGGCCAGATCCGCGAACGTCGCCAACCAGTGGCAGTTGATTCGCGAGCGGCGTGAGCCCGGCGATGAGTCGTTCGCCGACACGAAGGGCGTGCTCCTGCAACGCTTCGTCGCGCATGACGTCGAGCACGGCGAGTCCGGCGGCGCAGCTCACATTGTTGCCACCGAACGTGCTGAAGAACTCCATCCCATTGTCGAAGGCGTCGGCAATCGCGCGCGTCGTCACCACGGCGGCAAGCGGATGGCCGTTGCCGAGCGGCTTTCCCATCACCACGATGTCGGGCACGACACCGTGCGCGTCAAACGCCCAGAAGTGCGATCCGATACGGCCAAGTCCAGTCTGAACTTCGTCGGCGATGCACACACCGCCCGCCGCGCGGACACTGGCATACACCGCCTCGAGGTAGCCGGTCGGCAACATGATCTGGCCACCGACGCTCGGACACGTTTCGGCGATGAAACCGGCCAACCCCCGACCGCGTTCACGCACACCGTCGATCAACGTGGATACGCGCGCCGCGTATTTCGCGCCGATGTTCGGGTCGCCGCGCCGGAATTCGCCTCGGTAGTCGTCCGGAATCGGCGCAACGTGCACCCAGTCGGGTGCTCCGGAACCGCCGGGCCCCGCATGCTTGTACGGACTGAGATCGATCAGCGTGTTCGTGTTGCCGTGGTACGCCGCTTCGAGCACGATCATATCGCGCACCTGCGTGTACGCGCGCGCCATCCGAACGGCGAGTTCGTTCGCCTCGCTCGCCGAGTTGAGCAGCACGCACACCGAGAGCGAATCCGGAAGCGTGGCCGTGAGTCGCTCGGCGTATTTGGCGAGACCGTCGTTGAGATAGCGCGTGTTCGTGCTGAGCACGCGCATTTGATCGGCCGCGGCGCGAACGACGCGTGGTTGCGCATGTCCCACGTGCGGCACGTTGTTGTATGCGTCGAGATACCGGCGACCATCGTCATCGAACAGGTATTGCTTCCACCCGCGAACGATGCGGACGGGCTCACGGTACGCGACGCTGAGATTTTGACTGACCAACCGGCGTCGTAGCGCGACCGCTGCATCCTTGGATGCGGGCAGCGGCGGAAAGCGGTCGGCGGGCACGCCGACGATGGTATTTGGATCCGGGCAGAGACTCAGCCAGGTCGCGCGTTGACTAGCGGCTGCGACGCCCGGGAAATTCGTGGCGAGGCCAAGAGCATCAATCATGATCTGCAGATGGAGATGAGGCGTCCATCCGCCATTCACGTCGGGCGCCCCAAATGAAGCGAACTGCTCGCCTCGCACGACGCGCTGGCCGATTTTCTTTCCGTCGATCGACTCGCGACTCAGGTGTCCGTAGAGCGTAAAGAATTCCGTGTCGTCGTCCGTCGTGTGCCGGAGGACGATCACGTGTCCGTAGTCTTCCGGCTCCGCGTTGTAGGCGAACGCGTGGATCACGCCGTCGAGCGGTGCGAGCACAGACGTGCCGGCCGGCGCGAACAGGTCGAGGCCAATATGAACGGCGCGGCGCTCACCGCAGGCGTCGTGCGCCGGCGCGAACGCGGGTCCGGTGTATAGATACCGCGCCTCGTCGTAGCGGCCGATCCCAATTAGGGGCTGTCCCGCTGCATCGCGGCACGCGGCTTCAACCCGCGGAGTGAGCCGGTGCTCGGCGTTCTCCCTTGAATCGCCATCGAGGAGCGGACTGCCGATGCTCAGGTCAAGCACCACGCACAGTTCGGTTCGCAGGTCCACGCCGACGACCGGTGCGAAGTTCGCGGTGTTCGCCCGCAACCACGATGTGACGCGCTCACTTCCGACCACCGGTTCGAGGCCGCACGAATTGCGAAACGCGGCGCGCGCCACACCGAACGGGATTGTTGCGAGCACCGGAAGCGCCGCTCGAATCGCTGCCTGACTGACATCCAGGTATGCGTTGTCCAGATTCTGGCGCTGCTGGTGCGCCGCCAGCGTCGCGCTCAGGCAAAGGCGAAGCACAATCAGTCCGAAGAGCGCAGCGATCTCATCGTCGTGTAGCGGGAATGCGGCGTGATAGCCGCGGACCACAGACGCGGCCGCGCCGAGCGGATCGTGCGTATCTAACATCACGTACGCGCACGCGACCGCGAGATCGGCGACGGTGTAGCCGAACACCATGTCTCCGAAGTCAACGAAGCCCGTGATGTGTTGACGCCGCGACCAAAGGTCGCCATCGCCCGCAACGAGGACGTTGTTGTCGTTGAGGTCGTTGTGGATCGCGCTCCGACGAAGCCCGCCGAGGGCCGGAGCGGTTTCGCGATTGAACCGCGCGAGGAGCGTATCTATGGTGCGGCCAATCTCGTCCGCGACGAGCGCGCGGTGCTTCGCGATGACGTCGCTTCCGGTCGCGAGATCCCAGTGGAACTCACGATGAATCGCGGGATGGTCGAACGTCGCCAAGGCCGCGCTCAATTCACCGGCCCGCGTGCCGAGATCTTCGAGCAAAGCGGGCGACCGCCGCGGAGCGGCGGACAAGACAATGCCCGGAAGGTGCGTGACTGCCCATGCGTGGTGCGTGCGACCGCCGGGACCCGCGACCTCGCTGATCAGCGCTCCATCCGCCGCGGGCACGACTTTGGGCGCGAACGCAGAACGCGTCGCGAGGTGCGCGAGCACGGCGGTCTGCGCGTCGAGCATTGTGCGGTCTTCAATCGCGTTCGCGATCTTGAGCACGATGCGAGTGCCGCTCGCGGCATCGATCTGAAAATTCTGGTCGCGCTCGCTCGTTAGCTGCTGCGCCGTTCCCTCAATTCCGTACAGCTCGCGCGCAATTCGCGCGGCGTCGGCTGGCGTGAAACGGGGCGCGTGCTCGAGCATGAGGAGAATCTCGCGCCCAGCATCTGCCCTCGCCATAGGCACGCCGCGACAATTCCGCTCAGGGACTAGATCGCAAGAAAGAACGACAGCGCGTGGACGACCACTGTTCCAGCGTTCCGCGACGCAAACGGGGCCCCCGTGTGACCGGGGGCCCCGTCGTGAGCCGTGTGCGAATATGTGCGAAGCCGCTTTCTGCTGTTACATCCGCGGTCGGGTCTGCCGTGGCGCCTTGCCGCAGTTGGCCGGCCATCCCTCAGGCCACGTGCCCGGTGAGCGCTCACGCGAAATGAACTCGGGATCCTCGCTCGCCGAATACGCCATCAGTGCCGCGAGCGTCGCGTTGTGCTTGAGGTCGTCCATCACAACCTTGTCGTACGTGTCGCGGTTCGTGTGCCACGTGTATGTGCCGTAGTTCCAGCTTACCGCGCCCATTCCGAACGACGGCGTCCCGAAGCAGGCGAACACCGCTCCGTCGGTACCGCCGGGATTGCCGACCGGCACGTCGTTGAAGCTCCACGACACGACGTTCGGACTCGCAGGATCGGTGTAGAAACTCGGCAGCTTCTCGTACCACGCCTTGAGGTGTGGTCCGATGGCGGTGAGCCCCGACGACGAGAGCGATTGCACACGACCGGTGCCGTTGTCCTGGTTGAACAGCGCCTGCAACCCCTTCATTACCTCGGGGTGATCCTCGGTGAACGCCGTCGAGCCATTGAGTCCCTGCTCTTCACTCGCCCAGTGCCCAACCATGATCGTGCGCTTGGGATTCGGGTAGGCGAGCTTGAGGATGCGCATCGCTTCCATCGCCATCATCGTGCCCGTGCCATTGTCCGTGGCGCCTGAGCCGCCATCCCACGAGTCGAAATGCGCCGAGAGCATCACATACTCATTCGGCTTCTCGCTTCCCCTGATCGTGCCAAGGACGTTGAAGGTCGGCTGCTCGCCGAGGAGCTGCGCGTCGAGGTCGAGGCGCACCATCGGCTTCTGCTTGTTGTCGGCGAGGCGATACACGAGGCCGTAGTCCTCGCACGTAAGCGTCACCGCGGGGGCGATGGTGTTGTAAGTCTCAAAAATTTCGATTACGCCCCAGCCGCCTGAACCACCGGGCCCGCCCCCGAATCCGCCGCGACCGCCGGCCGCTGCGGCACCACCAGCTCCGCCACCGCGCATCGTGCCGGGTCCCGGGGGACCGCCACGTCCGCCACCACCGCCGCGGCCACCGCGGCCACCGCGCCCGCCACCAGCTGCCTGAAACGGATTGCTGAAGCCGGACAGCTTCGTGCGCGACGAAATCATTCCCGCCACGCCGGCCTGCTCGAGTCGCATGCCGAGCGTACCCGTACCGAGCGCGAGCGTGTGTCCCGTTCCGCGATAGGCCTTCGCGCCGTCGCGATCAACCGCCCAATCCCGCTGCATCAATGCGATTACGGTATCCATGCGCGCGATCGATTCAGGCGTGCCCCACCGATTCCAGTCTTCAGACGGGCGGCACGTCGGAAACGCGGGCGAAAGGAGCACGATCTTGCCGCGCGCCTGCGGAAGCCAGCGTACGAACTCGGTGCTGTCGGCGAACATCGGGAGCACGATCGCTTCCGCTGTTACCGGACGACCTCGCGTGCCCGGACTCCACGCAAGCATCGTCCCTTCGAGCGACCGCGAGCGCGGTTCAACCAGGTCGATGTGCGATACGCCGCGCCGCCATCCGCGCCACGTGCCGTAGTTCTCTTTTTTCGCTTCGATGCCCCACGATTGGTACATCTTGGCCACCCAGTCGCCGGCCGCATGGTGGCCGGGGCTCGCAGTAAGCCGCGGCCCGATGGAATCGAGCAATGTCTGCGAAAGCTTCGGTGCCCACGAGCTGTCCATGCCGAGGCGCCAGATGCGCTGAATGACCGGATCGTTCGTCGGGAACCTGGTCGGCTGCTGAGAAGCGAGCGGAGCCGCGAGCGGAGCTGCGAGCGAAGCAGCGGCGGTGACCGCGAGCACGGCGGCCGCGGTGAATGAACGGATGCGCATCGAAAATCCCGTGAGAAAGAGTGAAATCGAAAAGCGTTTGCGTCCGGCGTCGACGACTGGCGGTTGAGCGCTACTACCCCGCGAACCCAGCGAACGACTTACGAAATGCGTTCGGGCTCGAGCACTCGCTCCACGACCTTCCCGTCAACGACGCTGACGAAGTATACCTTTGCCCCGTCGCGCTCCGAGAGCACGCGCTTTACCGCGGTTTCTTCGAAGTAGATGCCGGCGTTGTTGTCGCAGGCGTAACCGGGCTGCATGGTACCTTCGCCGATCAGCTTGTGATAGAGAGGCCGGCGCCCAGCCTCAGCGTCGTAGTGCGGCGAGTGACTTCCTTCAATGAAGCCGAGGCACTTCACGATTGTGAGTTCCTTGGGGCGCGAATCGGTTGTGCCTTCGTCGAACCAGCAGAGCGAGCCCGCGCTTGCTCCGCCGAGCACGATGCCGCGATCCCACCCTTCGCGCAGCACGACGTCTATGCCCTGGGCCTTCCAGATAGCCTGCTGATTGAGCGTGTTGCCGCCCGACACGACGATACCGTCCATCGAGAGGAGCACTTCGTCCCAGCCCTGTTTTTGCGAAAGGCTCTCGATGAAGCTGTTCTGCACGAACGGCTCGACGTTGAGCGACGAGCAGTTCTTGAAGAACGAAATCGTGCTCGACTGACTGTCGGCCGACGCCGTAGGGAGATAACAGATTCGTGGCCGCGGCTTGCCCGAGAGGCGTGCCATCTCGCGGATCCACGCAGTGTTGAAGCCACCGCCTGCGATGAGGATCTTGCGCGTCGCACGACTCGGTACCGTCGGATCGGTCAACGTACCGGCTCCGTCGATCGGCATTTTGCCGGTCGTGACGCCAACGACGCCGAGTGCTGATTTCACGAGGAACTCTTTGCGCTCCATCGACATGCGTCCTGTTTTGGGTACGTGGAGTATGCGCTCCGCAAACTGGGACGGCAACGAGAACAGCAGACATCTCAGCTCGCACAGGCGGAGGGCGTCGCGATTTGCACGCGAGGCAGAGGCCTCGGCTCTATGGGTTAATCGGATGAACGCGGATTTGTTCGGATCAACCGGATACTGCAACTGAATGGGAACGGCTGTATCTGCCCGGTCCGACGTTTCCGCGTTCATCCGATTCCGGCGATAGCGCCGAGACGCCGGCGGCTGTAACTACGGACGGCGGCCTGTGGCAGGGATGCGTAGATTCTCCCTGTACTTCTCTCTCAATCGGCATCCCAATCCAATGACCCGCCTCGCGAAAAGTCTCATCGTCCCTGTGTGCGCTGCCGCAATGGCCTGCAGCAGCGACCTCTCCGGCGCTGGGCCGGCCGTCCCAGCCGCCGCGCTCGCCACGCTCGACACGGCGACGCTCATGAATCACATCCGCGTCCTCGCGCACGATTCGCTGCTGGGCCGCGCCCCCGGATCGCTCGGAGAGGAACGCACGGTCACGTACCTCGAAAACCAGTTCCGGGAAATCGGACTGCAGCCGGGCAACACCGACGGCACGTACATCCAGAAGGTTCCGCTCGTCGCGATCACTGTGAAGGGCGCGCCCACGCTCACCTTCTCAAAGGGCGGTACGACGCGCTTGCTCAACTGGCGCGATGATTATGTGGCGTGGACCAAGCACGTGGCGCCGAGTGCGTCGCTGAAGAACTCGGAGTTGGTCTTCGTCGGGTACGGCACCGAGGCACCGGAGTTCACCTGGGACGACTACAAGGGAATGGACGTCGCGGGCAAGACGCTCGTGATGCTCGTGAACGATCCGCCACTCGCCGACACTTCGCAGTTCGGCGGCTCGCGGATGACCTACTACGGCCGCTGGACCTACAAGTACGATCAGGGTGCCAAGCGTAAAGCGGCCGGCGTACTGCTCATCCACGAGACCGGCCCCGCAGGGTATCCGTTCACCGTCGTGCAGGGGCGCGCATCGGAGCAGTTCGACCTCGTCACGCCCGACAAGAACATGTCGCTCAGCGATATCGAGGGCTGGATCACGCTCGATCAGGCCAAGTCACTCTTCGAAATGGCCGGCCAGAATTTCGACACACTCAAGACGGCCGCCGCCACCCGCGAGTTCGCGCCGGTTCCGCTCGGAGTCAACGCCAGCGTCACTCTGAACAACGAGCTGCGAACGATCGATTCGCGCAATGTGATCGCGAAACTCGAGGGAAGCGATCCGGTGCTGAAGGACGAGTACGTCATCTACACGGCGCACTGGGATCACTTCGGCATCGGCGAGAAAGTGAACGGCGATTCCATCTATAACGGCGCCTTCGACAACGGGACGGGAACCGCCGGGCTGCTCGCGATGGCAAAGGCGTACGCGGCGTTGCCGACACCACCCAAGCGCTCCATTCTCTTCCTCGACGTCACCGCCGAGGAGCAGGGTCTGCTCGGCGCGGCCTACTACTCAGTGACGCCGATCTTTCCGCTGGCGAAAACCGCAGCGAACATCAACATGGACGGCCTCAATCAGTGGGGCCTTACGTCAGACGTCACCGTTATCGGACTCGGCAACTCGGAACTCGATGACTACGCGCGCGTTGCGGCCGCCGAGCAGGCGCGCTCGCTGCGTCCCGATGCGGAACCCGAAAAGGGGTTCTACTACCGGTCGGACCATTTCAACTTCGCCAAGCAGGGTGTTCCCGCGTTCTACGCCGAGGCCGGCATGGACTTCATTGGAAAGCCGGCCGGCTACGGCAAGGAGAAGCGCGATGAGTACACGTCGGGCTACTATCACTCGCCGCAGGACGAGATTCTCCCCGGATGGGACCTGAGCGGCGCGGTGCAGGATCTCGAGCTTTTCATGACCATCGGCTATCGCGTGGCCGAAGCCGCGAAGATGCCCGAATGGCGCCCGGGTAACGAGTTCAAGGCGATTCGCGACAAGATGCTGCAGTCGTCCGGAACGGTTGAGCCGAAGAAGCCGTAAACAGGAAGACGGAACGCCACAGACCCACCGAAGCCGAAAGCCGAAATCTTTAGTCTGGGAGCTCAAAGATGCGTAAGTCCGCCCTTGTAATCGTTGGCGCCGCCCTCGTGCTTGGCCCGGCGCCGTCCCGCAACGTCGAGTTGACGCGCTGGGAGCAGCAGGCCAACAACATCACGATCGTCCGCGACGACTGGGGCATCGCCCACGTGACCGGCAAGACCGACGCCGACGCGGTGTTCGGCATGGTCTACGCTCAGGCGGAAGACGACTTCAATCGCGTCGAAACAAACTTCATCGACTCGCAGGGGCGCCTGGCCGAAGCCGAGGGCGAGAGCGCCATCTGGCGCGACCTCAGGATGAAACTCTTCATCGACCCCGATTCAATGAAGATGTTGTACTCCAAGAGCCCGGAATGGATGAAGACACTGATGGTCGCCTGGGCCGACGGACTCAACTTCTATCTCGCGAAACATCCGGATGTGAAGCCACGTGTGATCACGAAGTTCGAACCCTGGATGGCGCTCACATTCAGCGAAGGCTCGATCGGCGGTGACATCTCGGCTGTGAACCTGGGCGGCATTCAGGCGTTCTACTCGGGTTCTGGCCTTCGGGCTGGTGCCGAGCCGGCTAATGGGGCCGCAGAGCACGCAGACTACGCAGAAACTGCCTTTGACGAAAACGGGAACTACAACGACTACGAGCCGCGTGGGTCAAACGGCATAGCGGTGGCGCCAAAGAACACGAAGAACGGCCGCGCGCTGCTGCTGATCAATCCGCACACGTCGCACTATTTCCGTGCCGAGCTGCAGATGACGAGCGAGGAAGGGCTGAATGCCTACGGCGCCTCGACTTGGGGCCAGTTCTTCATCTACCAGGGCTTCAATGAGAAGGCCGGCTGGATGCATACCACCAGCGCGGTCGACGCGACCGACGAGTTCCTCGAGACAGTGACCGAGAAGAGCGGCAAGTACTTCTACAAGTTCGGCAATGAGGAGCGGTCATTCATCGCGAAGAAGATCACGATTCCGTACAAGACAGCGTCCGGAATGGCGACGCGCGACTTCGAGGTCTACTACACGCACTTCGGGCCAGTCATTCGCGCGCAGGGTGGCAAGTGGGTGGCGTATCGGTTGATGCAGGACCCGATCAACGCGCTTAGCCAGAGCTGGTCACGCACCAAGGCTCGTAACATCGACGAGTACAAGAAGTCGATGGCGCTGCACGGCAACACGTCGAACGCAACGCTTTACGCCGATGCCGACGGCAACATCGCGTATTTCCACCCGAACTTCATTCCGCGGCGCGACACGAAGTTCAACTGGCGCCAGCCAGTGGACGGGAGCGACCCTGCGAGCGAATGGAAGGATCTCCTGTCGTTCGAGGAATCGCCCAACTCGGTGAATCCCGCGAGCGGGTGGGCGTACAACGCCAACGACTGGCCGTGGGCGGCCTCGGGGCCGAGCAGCCCGAAGCAAGCCGACTTCCCGGCGTACGTGGACAACGGAAACGAGTCGCATCGCGGCCGACATGCCGTGATCGTCCTCGAGAACAAGAAGGACTTCGACATCGAGGGACTTCGTGCGGCTGCGTATGACACATACCTGCCCGGCTTCGACAAGTCGATTCCGGCTCTGATTCGGGCCTACGATGCGACACCCGCGTCCGACCCAGTCCGGCAAAAGGTCGCCGACCAGATCGAGCAGCTCCGCAAGTGGGATTTGCGCTGGAGCGTATCGTCTGTACCGACCACACTCGCCATCTACTACACACAGACGTTGCAGCAGGCTGGGCGCGGTGGGCGCGGTGGGCGCGGTGGCGGGCGTGGCGCTGCCGCTGAGCCGTCAGCGGCACAGCAGCTGACTGCGCTCGCCGCCGCATGCGAGCGGCTCACCGCCGACTTCGGCAAGTGCAACACGCCGTGGGGCGACATCAATCGCTTCCAGCGCCTCGCGAACCAGATCGTTCCGTCGTTCGACGATTCGAAGCCGAGCATTCCGGTAGGATTTCCGTCGGCGACGTACGGCTCACTCGCGTCGTACGGCGCGCGCGCCTACCCGAACACCAAGAAGTGGTACGGCACGAGCGGCAACAGCTTCGTGGCCGTGGTCGAGTTCGGAAAGGACAGTGTGCGGGCAGTCGCGATCACGGCCGGTGGCGAGAGCGGCGACGTGAACTCGAAGCACTTCAACGATCAGGCCCAACGCTTCGTGACCGGCCAGTTGCGCCCCGTCTATTTCTATCCGAACCAGCTCAAGGGGCACACTGCGCGGACGTACAAGCCGGGGAACTGACCGGGTACGGGCGACGCTGGCGGAGGCGATTCCGGCGCTGCCGTATCGGTAGCGCCGCCCCGGAACCACGACGAGCAGCACACGGTAGTGTGAGTTCACCCGTACGCGGAGAACGCTGTGTTTCCCATTGGCCTGGCACTCGTGATCATCGCCGCCTGTTTCGCGTTCGCGTTCATCGTGAAGGTGATCGCGGACGGCGTAGTCCGGTACAACGACCGGCAGGGCGAGCAGCTCGACCGGGCCACGCAGGATCGGCTCGCGCGCATTGAGTCGTCGGTCGAAGCGATCGCCATTGAGACGGAGCGAATCGGCGAACTCGTGCGCTTCTCCGCGCAGCTTCAGTCGGAGCGTGCGCCCGCTGGCGAGTTGTCGCCACCGGCACGGCGCATCGGGAACCCGGACCCGTCAGGGCGGAGTGTCACGCCGCACTAGTTGGAGCGCACGGCTCGCCTGCCGCCCGACGTTGAGCTCGGGAGCCAAGCGAAGAAAACAAGCGTCTGCGGGAATTCCTATATTCTCCGAATGCAAAACACCGCGACGCCCGACCCACTCGACCTCCTCTGGTTTTGCCAACTCGCCGCCGACGGTGAGTTTATTGGCACAAAGCCCGAGCGGCGCCCGACGCTCAACTACATCGCGAATCTCGTCGAGACCGCATCGGAGATGGGTTTCTCGAGCCTGCTGACGGCGACGAACTTTCACGCCGAGCACGAAGCGTGGACCGCGTCCGTCGCGACGCTCGCCCGCACGCAGGGGGCCGGACTGCTCATCGCCGTGCGGCCGGGGATGTTTCACCCGGCCCTTTTCGCGAAGATGGTCGCTACCGCCGCGAATCTCTTTCCCGGTCGCGTGCGCATCAACGTCGTGACGGGTTCGAACCCCACCGAGAATGCGATGTACGGCGACATGGAGAACCACGCTGAGCGCTACGCGCGCACACGCGAGTTCATCGCCATCATGCGTGATCTCTGGCGTGGCGTGCCGGTAAACAGCGATTCGCCGCGCTATCCGTTCAAGGGCTCGATTGTCAGTCCAGTTCCAGCGCAGCCGGTGCCGATCTACGTCGGTGGCCACAGCGACGACGCACAGCGGATTTCCGCTGAACTTGCCGATGTCTACCTCGTCTGGGGCGACACCATTGCCGGCATCGAGGCACGGCTCGCGACGATGCGGGCGCACGAGGCGAACACGGCGCGCGTCGCCACTACCCCGCTCCGCTACGGACTCCGTTGCCACGTCGTGGTGCGCGAGACGGAAGCCGAAGCGTGGGCGGCGGCCGATCGGCTGATCAGTCGAATCGATCCGGCGGTGCGCGAAAAGTTCATTGAGGCAAGCGTCGCGGTCGACAGCGAAGGGCAGCGCAGGCAGCAGGCGCTCGCGGCGTCATCGTCGCTCGTGGTGGAAGAAAATCTCTGGGCGGGCGTGGGACTCGCGCGCAGCGGCGTTGGCGTCGCGATTGTCGGCAATCCCGCGCAGGTGGCCGCGAAACTGCGCGCTTATCAGGCACTTGGAATCAGCACGTTCATTCTCTCGGGCTATCCGCATCTCGAGGAGTGCCGCCGGTTCGGCGAGATGGTCATGCCGTTGCTCCGCGACGCGCGCGGCAAGGGCGCGGCAGCGAATGTTGCGGCGGCCGTTGTTAAGGGCGCCGCGCCAAGAGCGGGGCTCGCAACCGGCGTCGCACCGGTGACGTGAGCGACCTCACCTTCATGGACGCCGCGGAGCTGGCGGCCCTGATTCGCACGCGAAAGGTGTCGGCGCGCGAAGTGATGGCCGCGCATCTCGATCGAATCAGTTCGATCAATCCACAGGTCAACGCGATTGTCGCAAAGCTCGACGACGATGCTTGCCTCGCGCTCGCCGACGCGGCTGACGTCCAAATAGCGAAGGCGGCACCGAACGATTCACTCTCGCCGCTCCTCGGACTCCCGATCGCGTTCAAGGACCTCCAGCCCGCCGTCGGATTTCCGTTTACGCGCGGGTCGCCCGTCTTCCGTGATTTCATGCCGGCAGCAGACTCAGTGCTCATCGAAAGGCTGCGTGCCGCCGGCACGATTCCCATTGGCAAGACCAACGTGCCGGAGTTCGGCATGGGCTCGCACACATTCAACTCCGTGTACGGCACCACGCGCAATCCGTACGACCTGAGCAAGAGCGCGGGCGGTTCGAGCGGCGGCGCGGCCGTCGCGCTCGCGACCGGCATGCTTCCCATCGCCGACGGAGGCGACCTCGGCGGATCGCTCCGCAATCCCGGCAACTTCAACAACATCGTCGGCTTCAGGCCGAGCGTTGGCCTGGTTCCCACCGCGCCCGATTTCTTTCCGCTCCTCGGCTTCGCCGTGAATGGCCCGCTTGCGCGAACCGTCGCTGATATCGCTCTGCTAATGACCGTGATGGCTGGCGACGATCCTCGTGATCCCGGCTGCTATCCGTCCGATCCTTCGATATTTCGCAGCGAACTCGGCCGCGACCTCCGTGGAGTTCGCATCGCTTGGTGCCCCGACCTCGGCGGCCTTCCACTCGACGCGCGAGTGCGCTCGGTGCTCGATGCACAGCGAGCAACGTTCGAAGCGATGGGGTGCGTTGTTGAGGATGCGTGCCCTGATCTTCGCGAAGCCGACTCCGTGTTCCTTACGCTTCGTGCGTTCCGAACGGCCGCGGTGCTAGGGCCGGTGATGGACGCTCACCGCGACCAAATGAAGCACGAGGCCGTCGCCGAAGTCGAAGCCGGCCGCGCGCTCAGCGCACGCGATGTGGCTACGGCAATGACACGGCACGGCCAACTGCTGGAGCGTGTGCGACAGTTCGAAGCGACGTACGAGTTCACCCTTTGCGCAGTAAACCAGCTTCCACCGTTCGACGTACGCCTCGACTGGCCTCACGAAATCAGCGGCGTACCGATGGAGCATTACGTCCAGTGGATGCAGAGCGCGTACTTGATTTCGGCAACGTTTCGCCCGGCAATCTCAGTTCCTGCCGGCTTCACCAACGAGGGTCTTCCGGTGGGAATCCAGATTGTCGGCCGCTTTCGCGAAGACTTTTCCGTGCTGCAGATGGCGTACGCGTTTGAGCAGGCCACGGGGTTCGGGAAGCGCCGACCGACCGTCGGATCTGCGCGCAACTGAACGGCGCCGGCCCGACGGTCCAGCCGGGCAGCTGACCAGCCGCGGCCCGACGGCTTTCCAAACCAGCGCATTTGGCGCCGTCCCGTGCCAGATTTCGCGGAGACGCGTGCCGGGAGGCTGCCATGGAAGAGATCAAGGTTTCTGGGGCGAAACTCAAGTCGAAGCTCAAGGAGTTGATCCGCGAGGGGAACGTTCGGCGCATCGTCCTTCGAAATGGCGAAGGACGAACGCTGCTCGACATGCCGCTCGCCGCGGGTATAGCGGGCGCGGTTTTGCTCCCCTTCTGGGCAGCGGTCGGCGGGATTGTCGCGCTGGCGACTGAATTCACGATCGGCGTCGAGCGCGATCCGGACATGGTGGTAAAGAAGTCCGATTGACGCGATCCATCGGAGTATCGTTACGGGCTAGTGGCCGGACTGAGCTGACGCGTCGCTCGTTGAGCCTGATCGCCGGCTTGCTGGCAGCGGCTCACGCGACGGCCGGTGCTCAGTCGCCGCGCGACTCGTCGCCGCGCGACTCCCTGGCGCGCGACTCCCTGGCGCGCGACTCGATGATGCGTGACACACGGATGCGGGCCGGGCCGAGTTCAATGTCCGGACTGCCGGGCCTCATTCACGTGCCCGGCGCGTGGACCGTTCCATCGGGTACCGTCGACCTGACGTACGACGGCGCGCCAACTCCGGCAGTGATTCCGGGCTTCATTACTCAGCGCAACGGTTTCATTGTGCTCGGCTTTCTGCCGCGGCTCACCGTCGCCGCGCGGGGAACGGTTACTGATACCGGTGGCACGACTGAAGTGCGCGACCTCTCGGCGAACGCATCGCTTTTGCTTCGCCACGAAGGTGCGCGCACTCCCTCGATTTCCATCGGCGTGCAGGACATCGGCCAAGGAGCCACTCCGTACTTCCCCAGCAGGTTCCTCGTCGCGAGCAAGACAATATTCGATCGCGCGCGGCTCACAGCGGGGTATGGCACGGGCCCCGACGTGCTCGACGGCATGTTCGGCGGCGCGGAGCTAAGGCTCGGAAGGTGGGCCACGGCGCTCGGTGAGTTCGATGGTTCCGATTGGAACGGTGGTGTTCGGATCTTCCCGTTTCCGTCGCTCTCCGATCGACTCGGACTCCAGCCGCGGATCGACGCCGTCTGGCGTCAGGACAAGGGCACGGCGGCTGGCGTCGGGATTCGCACGTTGCTCGGAGGGAGGCGCCGTGCGCGGCCACAACCCGCGCCGAGCGCTGCTCCCATGGATGGGCAAGTTCCGTCGCGCACTGGAAGCGTGAGCACGGTCGAACGGCAGTTGGTCAAGATGGGCTTTGAGAACATCCGCGTGTCGATCGCTCGCGTCGATTCCAGACCTACGCTCGCAATCGATTACGAAAACCGGCGATTCAATCGCGATGAGCTCGACGCGCTTGGCATCGTGATGGGCGTCGCCGCGCTCCACGCTCCGGATTCTGTCACGCGAATGCGTGTGACGGTTCGGCGAGTGGATATTCCGGTGCTGACCGTAACGAGCAGCGTCGCTGCGTACATCGCGTTCGTGAACGATCGGCTGCCTGATGCGGAGTTCGCAGAGCAACTCGGCTTCACCAATGCGTCCGCGATCGAACGGTCGAGCGGCGCGCGCGAACACACCGCACCCGTGAATCCGAGCCGCTGGAAGCTCGACTTGTTTCTGCGCCCGCGCGTCGAGACTACGGTGCTCACCGACCTCGGCGTCGCCGACGCGCGCGTGTCGCTGCTCCCGAACGCGATCGTGCATCTCGGGCGCGGCTTCGTGCTCAATGCGCAGCGCGCGATACCGGTGGCGACGACCCAGCGCTATCCCGACTGGATCGAAGACCCGAACGCCGATCGACTTCTCGTGCACAAGGCGATGGCCGTCCCGCTCGGCGGGCGGTTGAACGGTGCGAGCGCAGTCACGCAGTTCACCGTCGGCCGGTTCGGCCACGAAGCAGTCGGGATTGCCCACGAGGTAGATATCTCGCTTCGGGACGGACTGGTGAGTCTGAGTTCGTCGGTCGCGGTATTCGGCAAGTCATACAGTGATCTGGATCACTCAGTCGCACTCGGCACGGCAAGGGTTCGATACCCGGCGTGGGACCTCACTGCGAGTCTGACGGCGGGGCGTTTCAGGAACGGCGACAATGGAGCGGCGGCCGAGCTGAGCCGCTTTTTCGGTGCTACGGAGCTGGGTTTCTTCGTGCGGGCCACAGAGTTCGCCTCCGTCGCTGGCGCCCGGATCTCGCTCCCTCTTGCCCCGGCCCGGGAACTGCCTCCGACCAGAATCCGGCCACGCCTTCCGGACGCGCACGTCCAAGCGCTCCAGTCCACAATTCTGGACCCCATCCCACTGCTCCGGCGGGATGTGGGCCGGCTCCTTGCGACGGATCACGAAACAGGGCTAGTATTCCGGACACGTGACCGGCTACAGCCGGTCACGGTTCGTGGGCATGTGGACGAGTTGCGCAACGCCGTGCGGCGGTGGCTGGAGCCCGCTATCTTCCCAGACCGATCATAACCCGGAGTACTGAACATGAGAGAGCGCGCTTCAAAGTCTTTGCGGTCGAGGCTGTTCGTCGGCGCCGTTGCTTGCGTTGGCGTGCTCGCGCTCACGCAGTGCAAGAGCGATTCGACTGCCCCGGTGAAGGTGGCGGCAACCGATCTCGCTGCTCCGGTCAACAGTTCGGTCGTGAAGGCTGTGGAGGGTCAGACATTCAGCTTCTCGGACGGCGGCGCCTTCGCGCCGGCCTTGGCAGGCCAGCCCCTGACGATGGCGTTCACGAACACGAGCTCTGCCGCCCCAACGGCCACCATCGTGGTCGGTGGCGTTACCTACGTGGCCACCACCACCTTCGGATCGTGCATCTTTACCTTTTCCACTGCGTTTTTCGGCCAACTCGTTTGGGTCATCAATCCATGCTCTTTTATTGTAGGCACAGCAGGGATTCCAGCGAACGGTCAGACCACGAACATGACGCTACTTTTCCGGTTGGGCTCGGGTAGCTCTGTGCCCATTACCTTGCCAGGGGCGATCAACCCTGATGGCTCGGTAACGCTCAACGGGGTGGAGATTGGCACGGTAACGGTCACGAACGCGACCGGCGGCGCCTGATCGCGCTCTTGCAGTTTCGC
>JAQBYI010000110.1 GCA_027622655.1 Gemmatimonadota bacterium
GGTGAGACAACTTCGCGAGAGCGGTGTCGCCCCCGATCGCATCGGGGTCATCACGCCGTACTCCGCTCAGGTCGCGTGCTTGGCAAAGCGCCCCGAACTCGCCGGCATCGAGGTCGCTACAGTCAACGCGTTTCAGGGTCGAGAGAAGGATGCGATCGCGGTGAGCTGGGTGCGCAGCAACGACCACGGCGAGCTGGGTTTCGTCAGCGACGCCCGACGCTTGACCGTGGCCCTGACACGAGCGCGGCGTTGGTTGTGGCAAGTCGGCGATTCGGCGACCCTCGCACGCCACCCCCGGTTCGACGCCCTCGTCGCGCAGCATGCCGCGGCCGGCGCGCTGCACAGTGCATGGGAACCGCCGTGGTTTGACGCGTTGGCCGATGCGAACTCGCCAAGCTGACAGCCCACGGGGACCGTCGGCCCTACGCTCTTGCGTGTCGTCAGTACCGGACCGCGCTACTGGTCGTGTATTCCGATCCGAGAACGAAACCTCGCTCCAGCGCCCCCACACGCCTCCGCGCGGTACGGCGCGGAGGGCCCGGCTAGAAAGACTCCCCGCGACTTGGCAAAATGGTAGGAGCCCGCGCCGGAGTAACAAACATATGGCCGTTTTCAAGAATATAGTTGGACTAGTCCTGAAAGAAGCGAAGTCGGAGCGCCAGGCACGGAAAACGGCGCTCGCGGCCGCTGGCACGCGGCGCCAAGACTGTGACGGCGTCGCAGAGCGGCCCGCGAGCGCCGTTTTCCGTGCCCACAGTCTGCTCGACGCTGATCCGTCTGCGAAATCGCCGGCGAAGGGCGCACGTGTACGCTACGTGAGACACACGGTCGAGCGGTTTGCTTCGCGCGGCGGTCCTTACAAGGCGTCGAAGGCGAGCAGGAGCGGGTCGATAGTGGAGCGCGCGCCCATGATGCGCACCCACAGTTGACGGGCGCGCTTGATGAGCTGCGCGGGCACCAGGATGTAGTGCAGCCGGAATCGCTTCCACTCCCAGCGCACGACCTCGGCGGGCAACACGAGCTGCGCGATCCACTTGCCCATGTTCCAGGCAAGGCGAGCGATCTCGAGCCAGGCGCAGTTGCCGTCAAACTCGGCGACCGGCATACGCCAGCCGGCGAGTCCGCTGCCCATCTGCTCGATCACATTCTCCTGATCGCAGCGCTGGTAGGTGTGGTCGATGACGTCTTCGGCGCCGAAGTTGTCGGGCAGATTCGTGACGACCCAGGCGTACTCGTAGGCGTCGAAGAGGTGCGTCTGGCCCTTGCGATGCTCGATGAGCTTCCGGCGCACAACGAGCCGGTACACGTTGGGCTGCCCCGGCGGCTGGTAAGTGGTCTCCGCAACCCACTGCTTGGTCTGCAGCCGCTCCTTGTAGCCGCGCTGTCGGGAGCGCCGACGGCGGCGGTTGTGCTTCTTGCTGCGCGGCTTGTAGCCGCGCTCCCGCCGGCGCTGCTCCCGGCGTCGCTCGGCGCGCGTGACGAAGGGAACGAACGCCTCTTCGGGAAGCGCCGCGGTCTGCTGGGGTCGACCCTCGTGGCCACGACCGACGAAGGCGAAGTATCCGTCGTGGTGCTCGATGACTTCGCGCAAGTCTTGGCGGTCGTAGGCGCTGTCGCCCCGCACCAAAACGTTGTCGAAGTGCTGCGTGGTCCACTCCAGCACATCGTCGACCACCGCGTCGGCGCCATCGGCTGAGCCGACGTTGCCGGGGCGGTTGCGCACCGCGAGGCACTCGCCCGTGGACGCCATCGACACGATGATCGGCTGGTACGACCACTGGCCCTTGTACGAGAAGTCGGCGCCTTCTTTCTGCACGCCGCACAGCTCCTTGATGTGGCCGTCCACGTCCAGGACGCACAGCTCACGCTTGCGACGACGACGCTCACGCCGAGACAGCTTGCGCCACACACGCTGCTGCAGCTCATTGTTGACGTGGCAGAGCCCCGGCAGTGCGGCGGGATGCTCCACCGAATCGAAGCGGCGCAGAAAATCGCCAGCGGTCGTCGGGTCGGGCAGACGACATGCGCCGAGCATCCGCAGCACCGCTTCGTCGCCTTGCAGGTACATCATGTCTTCGAGACATGTGCCGCCTACGTACAAGCTCATCGCTTGCGCGAGCACATGATCGGACTCGTGGTACGGGTTGTGGATCTTGAGTACTTCGACGTGTTCGTCGATCAGCGCGGCGACACCGAATCGCCGGCAGAACTGCTCAGCGAGCGCCAGTCCACCGAAGCGCGTAACCGTCGCGCGCTCTTCGGTTTCCACGTGTAGCTTCGGCATACGCATCACTGGCCCATCGTGCTCGGGCCAAGGCAAATCCTCGTGACGCACCGAGGTGCCAAAGTTGACGTGACTGGCGCGCGGCGCGGGCTTAGGTTGCTGCATTGGAGCGCTCGTTTGATGGCGGTGTAGTGATCTCCGTTGGACGGGCCTCCTCTTTGAAAAATTCACCACGCGGCCCCCGTGGGGGCGAAAACCGGGACGCGTCGCCGCGCCCCGGCGCTGCGGATTACGAGTGACGCTTGATGAGCCCTGTGAGCATCGCGCACACCCTGTCAGCCAGGCTGAGCCCTTGCATCAGCTGCTCTTCGCTGATGAAGCCGAGCCTCCTGAGCCGTTCGAGGTGAGCGGCGGTTTCTCCGGCCTCGCCGCGCGCTTCCACGAAGCGCTGCCGCTTCTGCTTGGCGGTGTAGCGGTTGGCACCTTCCGCGATGAGCGCTTCGGCCCCCGTCGCTGAGCGGACGATTTGGTCGACCAGCTTATGGTGGCCTCGAGGCACCTGCTTGCTGAGCACCATCACCAGGTCGGCGAGCTCGCGGGCGACGCGGTAGGCATCGAGCTTGTAGTGGGTGAAGTGAAACATGTGATTGGCCATCGTGGGCTGCTCCTTGTTCGAGGGTCTCACTTCAGCTTGACCCTCGAACAAGGAGCAGCTCACGATGGCCCCGCCCACGCCTCCGCACGCGGCTTCGTGATGGTGCGTGTGCGCGTGGTCGGGGGCGTGCGCGTGCGCGAG
>JAQBYI010000005.1 GCA_027622655.1 Gemmatimonadota bacterium
GGACGGCGGCGGAGCGGGACTTTTCGCCGCCATCGGCGGGCCTGCGGAATACATGAGGGGCAAGAAAGTCGGCGACAAACTTTTCAGCGACCAGTTCACGCTGAAGAGCGACATCGGCAATGCGATGCTCCGTCAGTCGACGATCAACAACGACTTCAAGCCGGCGAAGCCTGTAACCTGGGTGGACAAAGGTGTGCTGGCGGCGATGGGGCCGAACCAGGGCGCCGGGCTCAATCAGAGTCTCGTGCAGGAAGGCTCGGAACTTTCGATCGAGGACATGATCAAGCAGACCCGCCGCGGTCTGCTCGTCTCTTCGTTCTGGTATATCCGTGGCGTGCCGTCGCAGGAAATACCGCTGCTCAACACCGGAATGACGCGCGACGGACTCTTTCTCATCGAAAACGGCGAAATCGCCGGAGCCGTACAGAATTTCCGCTGGAACATGAGCCCCGTTGTCGGCTACTCGAACCTCTCGCTCGTCGGCAAGCCAGTCCCGATGGAGACGGGTGAAGCGTTTGGAAACGGGAATGCCGCGCTTGTGCCACCCGTGCGTATCGAAGAGTTCTACATGACCTCGGTTTCACCTGCGGTCTAAGCGGCCTACTCGTCCTTGTCCCTATTCAAACATGTCTACTTCTCGCCGTGACTTCCTGAAGGGCACTGCCGGTGTGGCCGCGGTTTCGTTCTGGTCGAACGACATCGTCTCCGACATTCTCGCCACGTCCCCGTCTGGACGGGTTCTTGAGACGCGCTTCAAGGGGATGGCTGACATCATCCTCGCCGAAGCCAAATCGCTCGGTTGCAGTTACGCCGATGTGCGTTTCACGCTCAATGCCAGTCCTCCTGGCGGTTCAGCGACATTCAGCGCAACCGGCGGCGGACGTGGTGGTGGTGGCGGCGGTGGCGGTCGCGGTGGCGGTCGTGGTGGCGGTCGCGGTGGCGGTCGCGGTGGCGGCGACCAGTTGCGCGAGATTCCTGTCGACGCCGACCGGAAACCTGCAGGGTTCGGCGTTCGCGTCATCCATGGCGGCGTCTGGGGTTTTGCCAGCAGTCCGATTGTCACGGAAGACGAGATCCGTCGCATCACGCGAATGGCCACCGAGGTGGCCCGCGCCAGCGCGATTGCAAAGAAGGCCGACATGAAACTCACGCCGGTGCAGAAGTACATCGACAACTATGTGACGCCGTTCGTGAAGCATCCCACGTCGGTATCGGAAGACGACAAGAAGGCGTGGGCGGAGGCCATTGTCGACAAGGCGAAGGCCGTGCAGGGAGTCACCGCGGTCAACGTGTCGGCGAATCATTCATACCAATGGCGCTACTTCGCATCGAGCGAGGGGTCGTACATCGAGCAGGAGCTGTACGTCACCACGCCGTCGATGAGCGTCACTGCGAAGGTCGGCGACGTTACGCGCACGCGGAACTATCCCGGCGTCGCGTCGTGCGGCGGCTGGGAAGTCGTCGAGCGTACCGATTTTCTCGAGGCCGCAGAGCGCGTTGCGAATGAAGCCGTCGAGTTCTGCACGGCGAAGCCGCTTGGCTCCAGCGGGCTGCGTGACCTGATCCTCTCGCCGTCGCACGCGATGCTCACGATTCACGAAATCGTGGCGCACGCAACCGAACTCGACCGCATCGTCGGCTACGAAGCCAACTACGCCGGCACCAGCTTCGTGAAGCTGAGCGACGTTGGCAAACTCAAGTACGGCTCCAAGCACATGAACATCACCGCCGACAAGACCGATGACGGTATCGGATCGGTGGGCTACGACGATGACGGCGTCAAGACAATGAAGTGGCCGCTCGTCAAGGAAGGCATACTCGTCGGTTTGCAGACCAATCGAGAGACTGCTCACTACGTGGGCGAGAACTTCAGTCGCGGATGCACATTCGGGAACTCGTGGCGCGACTATCCGTTCCTCCGAATGCCGAACGTGCATCTCGAGCCCGGCCCCGCCAACTCACCTACGCTGGCCGAAATGATCGCCGACGTGAAGGATGGCGTGATGATTGATGGGCGCGGCAGCTACTCGATCGACCAGCAGCGGTACAACGGCCAGTTCGGTGGCCACATGTTCTGGGAGATCAAGAACGGAAAGATCACGCGGCAGTGCACCGACGTCACATACAACGCCATTACGACCGATTTCTGGGGCAACCTCGACGCCGTCACTGGGCCGAGCGAGTACCAGAAGCACGGCACTGGCGGCGACGCCAAGGGTCAGCCAACGCAGACGAACTCCATTTCGCACGGCTCGCCGTACATGCTCGTGCGAAAGATGATGGTGGGGGCGGCGTTCGACTGAGCCGGGATCGTGTTTCTTGGCAGGAATGGAGGCGGCGGGTCCGGAGTTCGGGCCCGTCGCTTTGTCGTCGCTGCGCTCTGTTCGCCAGGTGCTGGGCTGCCGGCAGTGCAGCGTAGCGCGGTGCCGAATCGTCAGGCCCGTCAGTCAACCGTTCCTTCTACTCCGCAAAAGGCGAAATCATGAGCTTCACTATCGCGGCAGTCGCCACATCCATCGCCGGCTTGGCCACCGCTGAGCACGGCCCACCGGCCGTCGGCGTCATCGCGATGTAGTGCTTTTGTCTCCCGTCCATCCGTTCCAAGATGTCGGACCCCGCCATCCCATCCGCCGTGCGTGTTGTCCGCGGCAACTCAGGGGAGCTGACTGTCGACGATCATGATCGAATAGAGAGCTTCATCAACCGCTATTCGCTGTATGACCGCAAGACGCTCGATGCGGCGACGTATGTGTGGCTCTGCCTTGATTCCAAGGGGCGCATTGTCGGAACCACCGCGGTGCGACGCGTCAGACTCGCCGCGGGCGTCGGCGTACACCGTCGGCCGGCTAAGTATTGCTCCTAGCCGGGCGGCTTGACGGCAGAGGCGGGCCTCGTGCCCGTGAGGATCCACCGCTGGATCCGCCGGCCATTTCCTGCCTCACCGGTATACATCCGGTTTTTCGAATCGATCGCGATCATGTGCGCGCGGATGAACTCGCCGGCCTGGCGGCCAGGCCTGCCGAACCGATCCAGAATCTGGAGATCTTTCCGGCCCAGGATCCACACCCGCATGTTCGTGCCGTCCATCAGATACAGGATGCTCTGTTCCGGATCGCGCGAGACCTGCAGGCTGAACCCGCTCCCGGATCCGCGCGTCTCCGGCCGAACGAACTTCTCCATCAGATACTCGCCGTTCTGGCGAAACACCTGAATGCGGCTGCCACGGCGGTCCGCGACATAAATCAGTCCGTCCTTCGTGCCGACGAGGCCGTGCAGCGTGGAATACTGCTGTGGTGGCTGGTCCACGTTGACGGGGTATTCGTACCTCTCGGTGTCGCTCGGCGTCTTGCCGTAGGCACCCCAATGACGGATGTACTTGCCCGTGCCGGCGTCGTACACCACCACGCGCTTGTTGCGATAGCCGTCGGCGATGAACAGTTCGTTGGTCTTTGGCTCGACGTAGAAGTTGGCGGGCCCTCCGAGATGATCGGGGTCGTTGCTCCCCTTGTTTACACCCGGCGTGCCGATCGTCATCACGTGCTTGCCGTCCTGCGTGAACTTCATCACGTGGGAGCCATTGCTCGTGCCCATCCACACGAAGCCGTTGTGGTCGATGTAGATCCCGTGCTCCTGATCGAACCAGGTGTAGCCCTCGCCGGGACCTCCCCAGGACCGCACCACCTTGCCGTCGGGGTCGAGTTCCAGCACCGGCGGTGCCGGGATGCAGCAGTCGGCAATGGGCGGCTCCACTGCAGCACCGATCTCCTGCGGGGTCAGGCTCGACGGCATGTGGATCACCCACAGGTGATCGTTGTCGTCAACGAACAGGCCTCTGATGTCCCCCCAGATCCAGTCGTTCGGAAGCGTCGGCGGCCACGAGGGATCGATCTCGTAGATGGGCAGGTTGCTGGCCGTTGGCGAGCCAGGAGCCACTTTGGCATTGGCTCCCTGGGCGCCAGCGATGGCGGGCGCGAAAAGCCACACCGCGAGGGCGACGAACTTCGGCAACTTGCTCATGTTCCTCTTCCGGATAGGAAATTCGATCGGGGGGTTTGGAAAGTATGGCGAGGCTCGGCACCCTGCGCGAGGCGCCTGCGCGAGGCGCCCGCGCTTGAGACCAGGGCAAACGCATTTGCGTCGTGTGGCTCCGGAATGGATATTCGCTAACGTCGCGCGCCGAACGCCTCGATTCCGATTGTTCCGCGCGCAGCTCTGCCGTGGCACGGACATCACGAAGACGCGTCCTCACTCGCGAGGAGAGTCACATTACGAATTGCGCTCGCACTAGAATCGTCTGCTGCTCAGACATTACTTGACGCCACGGCAAGGGGACCGGGCGCACCCCGCGCGGAGAAGCCGCGTTGACTGATCGAACCCGTTCCGCAACACCCGGATACTCCGGAACGCCTCTGACGAACAAGTTGGGGATCCAGGACGGCAGTCGAGTACTTCCGCTTGATAGTCCACCGGAGTACGCCGCGATCCTCGGCCCCCTGCCGTCCGGAGCCCTGCTGGTGGGGCGCGTCGGTGCTGCGGTGGACGTGGCGCACGTCTTTGCCGTCCATCGGGTGAAGCTCATCCGGCACCTGACGCGGCTCCGTAAATCGCTTCGACCAGATGCCGCGGTGTGGGTGTCGTGGCCGAAGAAATCCGCGAAAGTGCCGACGGATATTACCGAGGATGTCATCCGCGCGGTCGCGCTACCGATGGGCTTCGTTGATATTAAGGTCTGTGCCGTTACTGATGTGTGGTCTGGCCTGAAACTCGTGGTCAGGAAGGAACTGCGGTAAGCGCCCTCTGGACTGCCGACACGGCCGACAACGGGACGCAACTTAGACGAGGTACTGCAAATGGCGGACGCTCTTTCTCGATGGCGCGGCAAGTACGTGACAGTGTTCTATGCCGATCGTACGCTGGCCGAGGCCGAAGGCAAGATGTCGGACGTGGACACCTCGGGGATTGTCGTCGACTTGCCGGGCGGCCGCACATTCATCCCGTATGTCGCGGTTCTTCACATCGTTGGGCCCAAAGAGTGACCGCGCCAACGGCAAGCGGAGCTGTCTTGTGAACGCTCGGAAAGGGATCGCCGCGCTGTCGTTGCTGTCGGTGCTGTTGTTGCTCGCACTGAACGCTCAGATCGCTCAGGCGCAGAAACCGCGCGAACGCGACCTCAAGCTTCCGATCGGCGGCACACCCGGCGCGCTCGACGCGATTACGGACGTGGCCGGCGTCGAAGTTGGCTCCACGACGCTGATTTCCGGAACCGGGAAACTGGTGGTCGGCAGAGGGCCTGTCCGCACAGGTGTGACAGTCGTGCTCCCGCGCGGAAAGGCGAATCCCGATCCCGTCTTTGCAGCGTGGTTCACGCTCAATGGCAATGGAGAAATGACCGGCACGACGTGGGTGCAGGAGAGCGGGCTGCTCGAGGGCCCCGTCGCGATCACCAACACGCACAGTGTGGGAGTGGTACGCGATGCAATCATCCAATGGGAAAATTCACAGAAGAACGCGCTGCAGCCGTGGTGGCTCCCTGTGGTCGCCGAGACCTTCGACGGCCGGCTGAACGACATCAACGGCTTTCACGTCAAACCCGAGCACGTGATCTCAGCGCTGAACGGCGCAACCGGCGGTATTCCGCGCGAGGGTGCGGTCGGCGGCGGGACGGGAATGGTCTGCCACGGATTCAAGGGCGGCATTGGCACGGCGTCGCGTAAGCTTTCGCAGGCGGAGGGCGGATACACAGTTGGCGTCCTCGTCCAATGCAACTATGGCTCGCGCTCCAATCTGCGCATTGCGGGCGTACCAATCGGTGAAGAGATCCCGGACCTCTTGTCGTGCTTCGCTAATGCCGACGCATTTCCTCCCGGGTCGCCGCGCAGGCGCTGCAGCGCAACGGCCGGAGGCACCGACGGTGCTGCGGCGCGAGTCGACACCGACGCGGACGCCGATGTGGGTTCGATCATTGTTGTCGTCGCCACCGACGCGCCGCTCCTGCCGCACCAGCTCAAGCGAATCGCTACGCGCGTGACGCTCGGCATCGGACGGCAGGGTGGATTTGGCGGCAACAGTTCCGGTGATATCTTCATCGCGTTCTCCACGGCAAATCCGCGAGCGTGGTTCGACGATCCGCCGGTGAAGTCGCTCCAGATGCTCGCCAATGACCACATGACGCCGCTCTTTCAGGCCACGGCACAGGCGACTGAAGCGGCGATCACCAACGCCCTGCTAGCCGCGGAAACCATGACCGGCGCAGACGACTATCGCGTCTTTGCGATGCCCGTAGACCGAATGCTCAACGCGATGCGAAAGTACGGAAGGTTACCGTAGCTTCCGGTCACGCCGACTGCGCGCCGACTGCGCGCCGACTGCGCGTCCACTGCGCGTCCACTGCAACCACATCATCGCAATGAACCTTCCCGTGCAGAAACTTCGGCGCGCCGCGTTGCTTCTTGTTCTTGTTCCGGCCGTAGCGGCAGCGCAGGCGCAGGCGACGGTGTCGCCGCCCGCGGGCGAATGGCCGAACTATCACCGCGACCTGGCGAGCACCCGCTACTCGCCGCTTGAACAGATCACGCGCGAGAACGTCTCGCGTCTTCAGGTCGCGTGGACGTGGAAACCCGACACGGCACAGTCGGCGGCCGTGTACAAGAACGAGAACACGCCGATCATGATTGGCGGCGTGCTCTACTTCACGACGGGGCTGCGCCGCGACGTGGTGGCCGCCGACCCGAGCACCGGCGCCGAGAAATGGCACTGGCGTTCCGAAGAAGCAGCGGTCCGGTTCGAGAACTCACCTCGTGTTGGACCGGGCCGGGGCGTTTCGTATTGGACGGACGGGCGCGAGTCGCGAATCTTCGTCGTGACGCCGGGCTTTTTCCTTGTCGCGCTCGACGCGAAAACAGGGAAGCAGGTTCCATCGTTCGGTACGAATGGCGTCGTGGACCTCAAGCTCCAGCTGGGCGTCCCGCTCAATCCGGACAGCGCCGTTATCGGCAACAGCTCGCCGCCAATCGTGTTCGAGAACACGGTCGTGGTCGGGCCTGCGCTACGGGAAGGATCGCGGCCACCGTCGTTTCGCAACGTGCCCGGGCGTGTGATGGCGTTCGATGCCGTGACCGGCGCCCTCAAGTGGCGGTTCAACACCATTCCGCAATCAGGCGAGTTCGGTAACGATACGTGGCTCGACGGCTCCGCAGAGTACACGGGGAATGCCGGCGTCTGGGCGCCGATGACTGTTGACGCGAAACTTGGCTATCTCTATCTCCCCGTCGAAGCAGGCACGGGCGATTACTACGGTGGCCATCGGCCCGGCGACAATCTCTTCTCGTCGTCGCTCGTATGCCTCGACATGCGCACCGGCAAGCGCGTCTGGCACTTCCAGCTTGTTCATCACGACATCTGGGATCGCGACGTTCCCACCGCTCCGATTCTCACCGACATCACAGTTGATGGCCGGCTCATCGAAGCCGTGGCCCAGATCACCAAGCAGGGATACACGTACGTGTTCGACAGGGTGACGGGGAAACCGGTGTGGCCGATCATCGAGCGCGCTGTGCCCCAGACCGACGTGCCGGGCGAACGCAGCGCACCCACGCAGCCGATTCCAACCAAGCCGCCGCCGTTCGACGTGCAGGGCATTACGATCGACGGCCTCATCGACTTCACTCCCGCGCTGCGAGCCGCGGCCATCGAAGCAGTGAAGCCATTCCGCCTCGGGCAACTGAACACGCCACCGTCTGTCGTGGGCGCACCGGACGGGACGATGGGTACACTTTCCGTTCCCGGCGCCGTGGGAGGCGCCAACTGGGAGCATGGCTCGTTTGATCCTGAAACGGGCACCCTGTACGTCGGATCGTTCACAAATCCGTTCAACTTTGGTCTTGCCAGCGACTCGGCGCGCTCGGACATGCGCTACGTCGGCCGTGCAGGGCGCGTGCCGTCCGTCAGTGAGCTTCCACTTCTCAAGCCGCCGTACAATCGCATTACCGCGATTGATCTCAATCGTGGCGAGCAACTTTGGATGGTGCCCGGTGGCGACACGCCGGATCGTGTCAAGAACAATCCTGCGCTTGCAGGCTTGACCATTCCCACCACCGGGGCCCTCACGCGGCCGGCCGTGATGGCCACGAGGACGCTCCTCTTCGCTACCGAAGGCTGGGGAAGTCGCGCGGTGCTCCATGTGCACGACAAGCGCACGGGAGAGCGAGTCGCGGACATCCCGCTGCCCGGTTCGGTCGGCGGTTCGCCAATGAGCTACATGGTGGACGGACGCCAATACATCGCACTCTGGGTTGGCGTTGAAGGCAGGATGGCGGCTGAGCTAATCACGCTCGCGCTGCCGCGCGACTAGGCGCGCGCCCGCTGAGTACCCGCGGAAGTGGCTGCCTCACGGAGGCGATGCGGAGGGGCGAACGGACGGGAGCGCCGGGCCGTAGATTCCTGCGGTCCGGTTTTTTTCCCCAGCCTCCCGTCCGAATGCCTTCGACTCGAATCGCTGCCCCTGCGGTGACGATGCTCCGCCGCGCACTGTTCGCGTTCGCGCTCACGACCGTCTCCTCGCCTGCAGCGCCAGCGCTGGGCGCACAGCAACTCAGCCTTGAGACGCGCGACCCGAAACAACGGCAGGACGCCGGATTCGAACGTGATTACAAGGCGTGGCTCCTCAATCCGAAGCACGGGAGCCCGCTCGTCGATCACCTACCGGTAGTTCCGGGGATCCCGACGCCGAAGGACATCCTCGGCAAGCACGTCGGCGCGCCGAAGACACTTACCTATTATGCCGACCTGCTCAAGTACTACCGCGCGCTCGCCAAGGCGTCGTCGCGCGTGCAGATCGAAACGATCGGCCGCTCGGACGAGGGCAGAGAACTCGTCGTCGTCTGGGTATCGTCGGAAGCCAACATCCGGAAGTTGCCGCAGAATCGCGCAAATCTCGCCAAGATCGCCGACCCTCGCGGCATGTCCGAGTCGCAGGTCCACCGGATCATTGCCGACACCAAGCCTCACTATCACCTGATGGGCGGCTTGCACAGCGGCGAGACGGGACCGTCGGAAATGCTGATGGAACTCGCCTACCGTCTGGCGACCGAAACGTCGCCGATCATCACGCAGATTCGAAATAATGTTTACGTCTCGATAACGCCCGTGGCCGACGCCGACGGCCGGGACCGAAACGTGGATTGGTTCTATCACGGTCTTGATGTGGCCGCGGAAACGGCTGCTGCTGCGCCTGCTGCCGGGGATTCGGCAGCTTCGGATACGGCGGCAGCTGCGGATACGGCGGGGGGTGGTCGCGGAGGGCGCGGAGGGCGCGGAGGGCGGGGAGGCCCCGCCGTCGGGTCGCTCCCGTATTGGGGCCGATACGCATTCCACGACAACAATCGCGACATCAACATCAAGCTCGTGCAGATGCGGGCCATCGTGGACTGGTACTTCACGGCCCATCCGCCGATCATGCACGACCTGCACGAAGCGCTGCCGCTGATGTACACCTACAGCGGCGGCATGCCGCAAAACCCGAATCTCGATCCACTTCTCTTCGCCGAGTTGCCCTGGTTTGCGAACTATGAAATGGCGCAGATGACGAAGTGGGGCATGCCCGGCGTGTACACGAATGCGTTCATGGACGGCTGGTCGCCGGGCTATCTGGGATCGGTGTCGTACAATCACAACGGCCTTATGAAGATGTACGAGACTCAGTCGGGCCGTGATGTCGATTCGACGACGCTGGCCGCGTCTGGTCGGGGCGGCGCAGGTGGACGCGGCGGTGCGGGCGGGGGCGGTCGTGCGGGTGCTATTCCCACGGGCCGCGGTGGCGGACAGGACCGCGAGTGGTATCGCGGCATCCAGTACACGCCGGAGGATCTCGCGACGTTCACGCGACGTTCGAACACGAACTACATGCAGACCGGTGTGCTTTCGGCGCTGCAGCTCACGTCGCAGTTCCCGGCGACGGTGCTCGAGAACTTCTACATCAAGACACGCAATTCAATTGAAGAAGGAAAGACCAAGGCGCCGTTCGGATTCGTTATCCCCGTGCAGCGCGACATGACGAAGGTCGCGGAGTTCATCAACATTCTTCGGATCCAGCGCATCGAGGTTGGGCGCGCGACCGCGTCATTCACGGTGGACAAGAAGACGTATCCCGCGGGATCGTACGTCGTCAAGCGCGACCAGCCCTACGGACGGCTCGCGAAGAACCTGATCGAACGACAGGACTATCCCGACGAGCGCATCAACACTTACGACGACAGCGGCTGGTCGATGGGCCTGGCCATGATGGTTGATGTCGACGAGGTGGTTGATTCGACGATTCTCAAGGTGGCGACGACGCCCGTTACCACGGTGACACCGAAGGGCACGGTCAAGGCGTCCACCGGCACCGCGGCCGGAATCGCCGTTGCTCATCTCGGCTCGAACAACATGGCCACGTTCCGTTATCGGCTGAAGGACGTTCCGATGCAGATCGTGGAGAAAGCATTCACGCTCGACGGCGTGGAGTTTCCGGCGGGCTCGTTCGTCATCACCGATATGTCGAAGGCTGCGGCGGTGCGTTCGGCCGTTGAGGAACTCGGACTCACAGCGTCAACGTTCTCCGCCGCGCCCACGGTGGCCGCCCACGACGCCGATGCGCCGCGAATCGCGATCTTCACGACCTGGGGCAGTACCCAAAGTCTGGGCTGGTATCGGCTCACGTTCGACGAATTCGGAGTTCCATTCGACCTCATCTACAAGGAACAGGTGCAGCAGGGGAATCTGCGCGCCAAGTACGACGTGATCGTGATGGCAGAGCAGAACCTCGGCAAGACGGCGATGCTCGCGGCGCCTGCGGCGAGGCCGCAACCGTATCAGAAGAGCGACAAATTCAAGTTCCTCGGTATGTACGGGGAGACAGCCGACATGTCCGGCGGGCTCGGCCAGATTGGGATTGACGCCATAGCCGCGTTTCTCGAGGCCGGCGGAACGCTCATCGCCACGGGCGATGCTGCCAGACTGCCAATCGAGTTCGGCTTCGCCGGAACCGTGGACAAGGCAACAGTGCCCGGGCTCAGGGCGCAGCGGCCGCTCGTGGAGGGTGAGATCGTTCGCCCGGAGAGCCCCGTTTTCTACGGTTACGCCGACAAGAAGATGCCGGTCAAGTACGTCGGCGGCTCGCCGTTCAAGGTGGGCGTCGCCGACGAAGCCAACGTGCTGGCCCGCTATGTGGGTGGCGACGGCTCCGTGCTTTCTGGGCTGATGGTCGGAGCGGACTCGTTGAAGGGCCGCCCGTATGCTGTGGATGTTCCGGCGGCGTACAAGGGGAAGGGTCGCGTGATGATGTTCTCGAACAACCCGATCTATCGCTGGCAGAATCACGGCGAGTTCAACATGATATTCAACTCGGTGCTGAACTGGAATGACGTCGCCAAGCCGGCGCCGATTGTTCCGTAGTGAGTTTCTGTGACGGCGACGATCCCAGCTCTACCCAACTGAGGAGACTTTCGTGCAGCCATTTGTGAGTTCTTGCCGACGCCTGGCGACGGCTGCGTCGCTCGCGCTGGTAGCTCTGGTCGTGTCCGTTGCTTCGCAGGCTGGCGCTCAAGCCGCCGGCACACCCACGGTCGTGCGCGCAGACCAGGGAGTCGGTGGAGCGAAGAAGATTCTGAGCGTTGATGACTACGACAAGTGGCGCACAGTCGAAGGTACTCAGATTTCGGCCGACGGGCGTTGGGTGGCGGCCGTACTCCGTCATGCGAACGTTCCGCGGAATGAGTCCAAGCCCGAACTGCATCTCCGTGATGTCGACACCGATGCGAGTGTCGTCATCGCACACGCGTCGAATCCACTGATTTCTTCCGATTCGCGCTGGATTGCATATCAGGTTGACTCAATGCCGCAGCGCGCAGCCGGACGCGGCGGACGCGCGGGGGGTGCCGCCGACGCGCCTGCCGATACGGGTGCGACGCCAGCACAAACCGGCGGCGCGCGCGGTCGGGGTGCCGCGCCGACTCCGCTTCGCCGCTACGAACTCCGTGAACTTGCGACCGGTGCGACGCAGGCGTGGAAGGACATTCAGAGCGCGACCTTCGCCGAAACATCTAAACATCTCGTCCTTCGACGCGCGGTGCCGGGAGCGGCAGAGCCTGCAGCCGGGCGGGGCGGAGCTCCCGGTGGGGGCGGAGGTGGCGGCGGTCGCGGCGGCAGTGACGCGAGTTCGACCAAGCCACGCGGCGTGGATGTCATTCTTGTCGATCTCTCTACGGGCCGGACCCAGTTGCTCGGCAGCGTCGGCGACATCGAGTTCAACCGGCTCGGGGACATGCTGGCATACGACGTGGATGCGGCAGTCGACGACGCCAACGGGCTCTTCGTGATCGATTTCAACACTGGCCGTACGCACGCTCTCGACAACGGCGCGAAGCGCTATTCGCGTCTTGAGTGGTCGGCAGATGGCGAAGGGCTCGCGGTGCTCAAAGGGAGCCCGGTCGAGCGCATGCGGGAGCGGACCAACGTACTCGTGGCGTTTCCCAGCGTGCGCGCGGCCATCGAGAACCCGACGCTTGCGCCGGCGATGCTCGATGCGGCAAAGGCCACTGGTTGGGAAAGAGGATGGGTGCTGAGCGAGCGCGCACCGCTCGCATGGAGTGAGGACAAGCAGCGCGTCTTCTTTGGCGCGAAGATGCAGGTTCCCGTGGCCGACACGGGCCGCCGCCCCAGTACGGACTCCATCGCCGACGTTGACGTCTGGCGCACGGAAGACACGCGCATTCAGTCGGCTCAGATGATTCGGGCTAGCCAGGAACAGAATTTCACTTTCACCCAGGCATTCGAAATCGGCGCCGGAAAATTCGTACGCCTTGCCGACACCACGATGAGGGCGCTCGAAGTCTCGCTCGACGGCAAGTGGGCGGTGGGGCGCGACACGCGGGAATACTTCTCGGACTACAAGCCGGCGGCCGCGGATTTCTACCGCGTGAACACGACGACAGGTGAGCGGACCCTGATGCTCAAGGCGCAGCTCACGGCTGTGGGGAGCGTCAGTGGCATTTCGCCCGATGGTCGGACCTTTCTCTACTGGAAAGACAGCAAGTATCAGGCGTTTGATCTCGACGCCGGTTCATCGCGGACGATCGGCGGCAAGACGGCGCCAAGTTTCATTGACCGGGAATACGATCATCCCGGCCCGAAGCCGGCGTACGGTGTCGTTGCGTGGACGCCGGATGGCAAGGGCGTCGTCGTGGAAGACCGCTACGACGTTTGGTTGCTCCCGCTCGACGGGTCGGATGGCGCGCGAAACATCACGCAGGGGCTCGGTGCCAAGGGCGAAACACACTTCCGCTGGTTCCGCGCAGATCCCGTAAGCGAAACGGATCCCCGTGCCGCCCGGTCGGCGCGCGAAATCGATCTTTCGAAGCCGGTGACTTTCGCCACGTACGGCGAATTCACCAAGAAGGCAGGATTCGCCCGTCTCGATGCCGGCAAGATCACCGAACTCGTCTACGACGATGCGGCGTACAGCACGCCGGTTCGTGCGGCCAAGGCGGATCGTTTCCTGTTCACCCGCCAGACGTTCGCCGAATTCCCGGATGTTCGGGTGTCCGGGCTCGGATTCTCCGACTCAAGGACGCTCACGAACGCGAATCCGCAGCAGGCCGAGTTCAAGTGGGGGAGGCGCATCCTGTTCGACTACAAGATCAAGGACGGCCGAAAGTTGCAGGGCCTGCTGACGCTCCCCGAGGACTACAAACAGGGTGAGAAGCGTCCGATGATCGTGAGTTTCTACGAAAAGAACTCACAAAACATGAATCGATACACTGCTCCGAGTTTCCTCACGGGGATGGGTTCGCTCCCTATCGAGGCCGTGAGTCGCGGCTACATCACGATGCTCGCCGACATCCACTTCCATACGGGATCGTCGCACAGTGACATGCTGGAAGCGGTGGAAGCGGCAACGCGCAAGGTGATTGAAATGGGGTATGTCGACCCCGCCAAGATCGCCGTGCACGGACACAGCTATGGTGGAGAGGGCGCGGCCTTTATCGGCACGCGCTCCAAGCTCTTCGCCGCAGTTGGAATGGGCGCGGGGGTAACGGATCTCTATTCCGATTTCAGCCAGTCTTGGGGCTGGAGCTATCAGGTTGAGGGCGGCAGCGGCGAGAACGGCAACCAGTACTACCTGTACGGACAGGGGCGCTGGGGCGTCTCGCCTTGGGACGATCCGGAGTTGTATCGCTCCGAGTCGGCGCTCGCGAACGCTCCGAATGCTTCGGCGCCGTTTCTCATCATGCATGGGACTGCCGATCCAACTGTCGCGTTCAGCGAAGGGATGAACTTCTACAACGCGCTTCGCTACAACGGCAAGAACGCCGTGATGCTCGCGTATCCCGGCGAAGGACACGGATTGCGCGGCCTTGCCAATCGGCGCGACCTCACGGAGCGGTACTTCCAGTTCTTCGACCACTATCTGAAGGGCGCGCCGGCTCCGAAGTGGATGACTGACGGAGTGCCGTTCCTGGCGAAGAAGCTGCCGATCGTGCCGTAATGGAGCCGGACATCGTATCGCCGCTGGTCGAGAACCTCGGCACAGCGGTCGTCGCGGTGGGTGCGCTCGGCGCTGCCGCGTTCGGTATCGTCGAAGCGTCCAAGTGGATCGGATTCGTGGGCGAGGCAGGGTTTGGCGCGTACACTGCGCCAGGGTGCGCGGGTTGGACTCAACGCGCGCAACGCCGCCGACGTCGCGCAGTTCCTTGGTGTGGTGGATGGAGCGGCGCTCGCCGCCGCCGTTGCGGCCGCCGAGCGGGGTGACGAACTCACGCCGGCGGAGCGGGGAATTATCGGCCGCTATGAATTGGCAGTTGACGCACGAATCGACGCCGCACTCATCATGGCACAGGCGCGTTACGTAGGCGTCGTGCGAATGCTCTCGTCGCTGGTCGCTGTCGCCATCGCTCTCGTAGTCGGCCGGATGATGGAAGATGTTTCGTTGACCACTGCGGCGATTGTGGGAATCGCGGCTGTCCCGCTCGCACCAATCGCGAAAGACGTCGCGTCCGGAATCCAGGCTGCGAGCAAGGCGATGCGAGGCCGCGTCTGATCTTCTTTGCGGATTTCCGCGAGCGCAGCTCCGGCGGAGCGGTAGTTCCCGGGAGAATCGTCCGCCCGCCGTTCGCTGACGCAGGCGCCACGGAACTCGCGCTCAGCATCCAGACGCGCGTGGTCTACGTCGTGCACGGATTCAACGTGGACCGCCCGTCCGGTCACGAATCGCTTTTTGCGTTTGCGCAGCGGTTGGCATCGCGTACGCCGGATGCGGCGTATGTAGCCGTGACTTGGCCGGGCCACAGCTGGGCCGGGCCGGCGAGCTATCCGTTGGAGGGCAATGACGCCGACGATTCGGCGGTCGAACTCGCGCGCTTCATCGACCGAGTACATCCCGCCGGGACCGAACTCTCATTCGTCACGCACAGCCTCGGCGCGCGCGTTGTGTTGGGTGCGGTCCGTCGCTTGGCTCCCGGGCGGTATCCGCTGACTGAGGTCTGCACGATGGCCGCGGCGGTAGATGACTTCAGCGTGAGTATCCCATCGGCGTATCGCGCGGAGGTCGAGCGCGCGGGACGCGTGGCCGTGCTGGCGTCGGAACGTGACGCGGTGCTGCGGCTCGCCTACCCGCTTGGCGATTTCCTCCAGTCGTTTCTATTCTTCTGGAAGGACGTGCCCGGCCTGGCGCTGGGATATCACGGGCCACGCGCCGCGCCGAACAGGCCGATTCCGGCCAACGTGCGGCATACCCAGATTCCGCGCGCGGTGGGCGCTGGACACGGTGACTACTTGTTTTCGGGGACGCCGAACGCTCGTCAGGCTCGCGCCGCTGCGTTTGCAGCAGCGGTAGTCGCGCGGGATGCGGCGCCTGAGTACTAGGCACGCCTCCGAAGTCACCCGTGTGGTTCGCACGCAAGGACGACCGGCGTGCGCGTGAGCTACTCCGCCGCTGGCGGGCCGTCCGGTTGCCTTTCCTGGGTGCCGTCTGGGGCGAAGTTCTGCTCGCCGCCGGAGTCTGCTGCCCGCGCTTCGTTCGCTCGATCGAGCTTGCGCTCGGCTTTTTCCTTCCGTTTCTGTTCCTTCGCCTGCTCTCGCTGCCGCTTCTTGAAACTGAAATTCGGTTTGGCCACTCGCTCCCTCCGGGTTGGTCACGCAACATAGCCCATTGCATCTGGCGATGTGCAGTTGCTTGAGCGAAGCTCGTGCGCCGTGACACTAAGCATCCGATGATCCAGTCGCGCGAGCGCTGGCCACATTGGTACACCGTCGTCCTACTATGCGGGGCTGCGGTGTTCATTTCGTGCATCGACCGCACGAACATTTCGGTCGCCTCGATCGCGATGCAGGAGCAGTTCAGCTGGACCGAGACGCCCAAAGGGTACGTGCTCTCGTCGTTCTTCGTCGGCTACGTACGCGAGTGCGGATGGCCGAGCCCATTCTACATCTTCGGGTCGGATCGAGTGAGGCCGTCCGGTGCCGCGATCCCGGAGCGAGCTCATACGGTAGGTTCGCGGTGGTCTGGATCCGGCGTGGCGTACGGGAGGTGTACACCGCCGGCCCGGTGATCCCCTCTTTACAGCGAAACAGCTTGGTTGCACCGTTATAGTCTGAAACCAGCGGTCTGTTCGTCAGCGGCCGCCCCCAGCCCGTTCCCGCATCATAGGGGCACGCGCCCTTCCGGAGGTCCGATGTCACGCTTTCGCCGTTCCGTCAATCTCGCCGCGTTCACGCTGCTCGCGGCATCCACCCTTTTCGCGCAGGGCGGACAGCCCGAGGCGCCGCAACCGGCGCCGGTGAACGCGGCGACCAATCCAGCGCTACGCGGCTTCAGTTGGCGCGCCATCGGCCCGATCGGCCAGGGCGGTCGCGTAGACGACATCGCAGTCGTCGAGAGCGATCCCCAGGTGTTCTACGTCGGATTTGCCACGGCCGGCGTGTGGAAGACGAGCGACAACGGGATCAACTTCGCGCCGATATTCGACACGTACTCGACGCACTCCATCGGTGACATTGCCATCGCTCCGTCGAATCCCGACGTCGTCTATGTTGGCACCGGCGAACCGAACAACCGGCAGAGTTCCTCGTTTGGCGACGGCGTGTTCAAAACGACCGACGGCGGCAAGACATTCACGAACGTAGGGCTTCGTGAAACGCAGTCCATCGCGCGCGTCGTCGTACATCCGACCAACCCCGACATAGTCTGGGTGGCTGCGAACGGCCACCTGTTCGGGTCGAACCCGGAGCGCGGCGTATTCAAGACCACTAACGGCGGTCGGACCTGGCAACACGTGCTCGCGGTGGACGAAAACACGGGCGCCACCGACATAGTGATTCATCCGACCAATCCGAACATTCTGTTCGCCGCGACATACACGCGCCGGCGCACGGTGTTTGGTTTCGCGTCCGGCGGCCCCGGTAGCGGAATCTGGCGCAGTACCAATGGCGGTTCGAGCTGGAGCCGCGTCACGGGCAACGGCCTTCCGGCCGGCACTATGGGGCGAATCGGCCTCGACTTCGCGCGGTCGAACCCCGACGTGATTTATGCCCAGATTGAGGTGGCGCCGGACAAGGAGCCAGTCGACGCCGCTGCTCTCGCGGCAGCCGGACGCGGCGGTCGCGGCGGGGGCGGTGGGGGATTCGGACAGCAGGAGCAGCCGTCGGACGACAAAGTGAGCGGAATCTGGCGGTCGAACAACGGCGGGCGCACGTGGGCGTTCCAGAGCAACCAGAACAACCGCCCGATGTACTACTCACAGATTCGCGTCGACCCGAGCGACGAAAACACGGTCTACGTGGGTGGGGCCAGCCCCGCGAAGTCTACCGACGGCGCAAAGACCTTTACCCAGCTCACCGGATTCGGGCACGGCGACCATCACGCTATATGGATCAATCCGCGCAACTCGCGACACGTGATGTACGGAAACGATGGCTCGCTCGACATCTCGTACGACGGCGCCGAAACGTGGGAGTCCATCCGCACGTGGGCGGTAGGTCAGCCGTATCATGCCTCCGTGGACATGCGGCGGCCGTACTATGTGTGCGCCGGCCTGCAGGACAACGGGACCTGGTGTGGTCCGAGTTCCGTGCGCTCCGGGCCGATCCTCGCGCAGGATTGGTATCGGGTGGGCGGCGGAGACGGCTTCTACACGGCTGTGGATCCGACCGACTTCCTGACGATGTACGCCGAGTCGCAGGACGGAAACATGAATCGCGTTGACCTGCGAAACGGAACGAGCACCAGCATCCGTCCGCGCCCGGGTTCGCGCAGCGTTGACACGCCACCGCCCGGTGGCGGTGGTGGAGGTCGCGGCGGTCGTGGCGGGTCGCCAACGGTCTTTCCGGAAACAGATGAACCGGTCAGCGTGCGGTTCAACTGGAACACGCCCCTGGTGCTCTCGCCGCATGACCCGAGCACGGTCTACGTGGCCGGAAACCGCCTGTTCATCTCGCGCGATCGCGGCGCCACGTGGCGGATGACCGACGACCTCACCAAGGGCCTCGATCGCCAGGAACGTGAGATCGCCGGCATGAAGGGCACGCTCCCCGGATGCAGTCGCGCGCGTGTCGGCCAGTGCATCATGTCGAAGAACGACGGTACGTCGATGTGGGGTACAGCAGTCTCGTTCGGCGAGTCGGCTGTGGTGCCCGGCGTGCTGTGGGTGGGCACGGACGACGGACACATCCAGGTTTCGCGCGACAACGGCGCAACGTGGACCGAGGTCGGCAAGAACGTCCCCGGCGGCACCAAGGAGTACTACATCTCCCGAATCGAGCCGTCGCATTTCGACGCAGCTACGGCGTATGCCTCCGTGGACGGCCACAAGAGCGATGATCTCAAGCCGTACGTTTTCGTGACGCGAAACTACGGCGAGACCTGGACGTCCATTACGTCAAACCTTCCGGACCGCGGCAACGTGAACACAATCCGTCAGGATCCGCGCAACCGCAACCTGCTCTACGCCGGCACGGAGTTCGGGTTCTTCGTGTCGCTCGACGAGGGGCGTACGTGGAGCAAGTTCATGACCGGCCTCCCCGTCGTGCGCGTTGACGACGTACTGGTTCATCCACGCGACAACGACCTCGTGCTTGCGACGCACGGTCGCAGCGTGCAGGTGATGGACGACATCACGGCGCTGCAGCAGATGACGCCCGAAGCGATGGCGCAGGATGTCGTGCTCTTCGAGCCCCGAAATGCGGTCGCGTGGAAGAATGACATGCGCATGTCCCGCAACGTTCCCGGCGCGAAGAACTTCCGTGGCGAGACCGCACCGCGCGGTTCGGCGATTTCGTACTATCTGAAGAGCGTACCGGCCGGCGCCGTTACGCTGACGATTCGCGACGTCGCTACGGGTGCCGAGTTCCGAACGCTCGACGCGACCAAGCTGCAGGGGTTGAATCGGATCCAGTGGGATCTGTGCAGCGACGTCCGTCCGATTGATCCGGCGCAAGGTTTCGGTGGATTTGGCGGCGGTGGCGGCGGGTGCTTCCCGCCAGGCGGCGGCCGTGGCGGCGGCCGTGGCGGTGCGCCAGCCGGTGTCGCACAGATGGCGAGCCCGGGTTCGTTCTCCGTGACGCTCACAGTGGGCGGCCGGAACTTCAGCAAGAGCCTCACGGTGCTCGAAGACATCTGGATGGAGCAGCGATAGACTCTCGCAACGGCGCTTCATGATCAGCTGAGCGCAACGCCTCGATAACAACGCCGGCAGCGAACGATCGCTGCCGGCGTTGTGTCGTTCGGCGGGCCGTATGAGCTCGATCGGATTGCCCTCGCTCCGTGAGGCCGATCGCGGGGCGCAGTCTCACGCCTCGGACTAGTTTGCGTCACCAACTTGTATTCTCTAACCGGCTCCGTCACCCCTGGAATCGATTAAGGCATTGCCCGCCGCGCTGTTCGTGCTCGGCGCCTTGTTGTCGCTCACGCCGCTTGCGACGCCGGCGCTCGCACTGGCTGCCGGTATCGCGCTCGCACTCACGATCGGTAACCCCTGGCCCGCGCTCACGAACCTGTTCAGCGGGCGACTCCTGCAAGTCTCCATTGTCGGACTCGGCTTCGGGATTCCGCTCGGGAGTATCGTTTCAACCGGATCGACAGGCGTGCTGTACACCGTGGCTCTGCTCGTCGGCGTTTTTGCCGTCGGGCTCGCGCTCGCACGTTGGATGGCGGTAGACCGCACACTCGCGTTGCTCGTGACGGCTGGGACCGGCATATGCGGAGGCAGCGCCATCGCCGCTCTCGGGCCGGCCCTCGGCGCGCGCCGCGAAGCGATGAGTGTTGCGCTGGCCACGGTTTTCGTGCTCAACGGCGTGGCGCTCTACGCTTTTCCACCGATCGGTCACCTGTTCGGCTTGAGTCAACATCAGTTCGGCGTCTGGGCAGCGCTGGCGATTCACGACACGAGCTCGGTGGTCGGTGCGGCCGCGAGCTACGGTGCTGTCGCGCTCAACGAAGCGACGATTCTCAAGCTCTCTCGCGCTCTCTGGATCATTCCGATAGTGTTGATCGTGCCGGCGATCGTGCGGCGTGGCGCGGGGCACGAGCCGGTTGGTTCTGCGAGCGCCCGCGGCCCGCTCCCCATCCCGTGGTTCATCGTGGCGTTCGTGCTGGCATCCGTGTTCCGGGCACTTGCGCCGGCAGACGCGCTGCCATGGTTCGACGCTGTCAGCCGTTCGGCACGCACAGCGCTCGTGCTCACTCTCTTCTTGATAGGTGCCGGGCTGAGCCGTGCGCAGCTTCGGGAGGTGGGCGTGCGTCCGTTTGTGCACGGAACGCTGCTCTGGATTGCGGTATCCGCGGCTACGCTGACGGCCGTACGCTGGGGTATCGTGTAGCCATGGCACAAACCTCGTTGGTCAGGGCGTGAGAATCGTAGGCGGCAAATTCGCCGACCGCGACCTCCTGGGGCCGAGCGACTTTCGCGTGCGGCCAACTGCGGAGCACGTTCGGGCGGCGCTGCTCGACATGCTCGCAGCAGACCTGGCAGACATTCGCGTGCTGGACTTGTTCGCGGGCACCGGTGCGCTCGGACTCGAGGCGATTTCGCGCGGCGCCAAGAGCGTCGACTTTGTCGAAACACGCCCGTCGAGCCTGCACGCGCTCAAGTCCAACATCGCGACGCTCCGCCTGCGTGATCGTACGCGCGTGTTCAAGAAGGACGCAGTGCAGTTTGCTGCCGCGCTCACTGCGCCGGATCACTACGGCCTGACGTTCGCAGACCCTCCGTATGAATCGCGCCAGCTCGACCGCGTGATCGCAAGCTGGGAGGCAAACAAGTTCTCACCGGTGCTTGCCGTTGAGCACGCGGCCAAGCACGTGCTTCCGCCCGGGGCCCAGCGCATGGACTTCGACGACTCGGCGGTCACGATCTACCGCCGCTGACGCTCACGTCATCGCGTAGACGACGAGGTTTACCGCGAACTTGGTGTTGTCCCTCGTCCGGAACCGCTTGTTGCGCCAGGAGTAGTCCCACTCGCAGCTGTAGTCCTGATTCGTGTACACCACGCCGAGCCGGCCACGACGTTCGATGCCGCGCACATAGTCGTGGATCACGTTGTCGCCCCAACCATTGATTTCGTGGCTCGTGCGCGGTGGGCCGTCAAAGGCGAAGAAAGACCGGTAAACGGGATGTCGCCGTGCGACCTTCGCCAGTGTGCCGCCGCCCGGAAAGGTCCGGCGCATTTCCGCTTCGAACGACTGCGCAAAAAGGCCGTTCACATCGTGATTGCAGTCGTCTGAAAAGAGAAGACCGCCGTTTTCCACGAATCGTTGGAGGCCTGTTCGCTCGCGCGCGCTGAACCGCACCAACTTGTGGCCGGTCATGAACAGGAAGGGGAACGCGTCGATTTCCGTGGAATCGGCTGAAATCACGACTTCCTGTTGTTGCACCGGGATCGTGGTGTACTGCATCACCGAGTCGAGAACGTTCGCGGCGACTTTCGGGTTGTAATCCCAGTCACCCGAGTCGTAGCGGAGCCGCGCGAAGACGAACTCCGAGCCGCGTGGTGCGCCGCCACGGCGAAGGCCACCCTGTTGGCCCTGCGCCTGTACGATCAGTGGCGCGCCCGCGAGCACGCCGGTCGCCATGCCAAGCTGTCGTAGGAACGTGCGGCGGGATGAAGTCATGGTAGTGAATCTCGTGTACGATAGCGCCTGAAACCCGCAATGGCACCGGCTGAGCTGGATTCAGGTCCGGCCGGCGCGAAGTTGAGGCTCTGCTCGCGCCCGGCTCGCCTACTTGATGCCTGAAGGGCCTACGGCGCGAGGTAGATCGCCCCGTTCTTCATCACAAAGCGGACGTTCTCGGCGCGCGCCCGCGTGATGTCCGTTGTGGGGTCACCGCTCACGGCGATCAGGTCTGCCCAGAGCCCCGCGCGCACGCTTCCGATTCGGTTTTCCATATGCAGCACCTTGGCATTTACGCTCGTGGCCGAACGGAGTGCCGCCACGGGCGTCATCCCGTACTTCACCATCAGTTCGAGCTCAAGTGCTTCAGTGCCGTGCGTGAATACGCCGACATCGCTCCCGGCGCAGATCGTGACTCCGGCCTCGAGCGCGGCCTTGAACGACGCTCGCTTGCGCTGAACTCCCGCCGGCTCAGGCTGCGTCGCCGTATTCCATCCGGCGTATTGGGCAGTCGAATAGCCCGCTGCCAGCGTAGGGCAGAGCGCCACTCCTTCGCGCTTCATCAGGGCGAGTACTTCCGGAGTGGCACCATCGCCGTGTTCGATATTTTCGACGCCGGCCACGATTGCGCGCCGCATTCCTTCGGGAGTAGACGCGTGCGCAACGACCGCGCGGCCCGATGAGCGCGCCGTTTCAACCATCGCGCGCAACTCGGCCTCAGAGAATCCCGGCATTGCCTCGCCGTTCGGTCCCCAGCGGTAGTCGGCGTACACCTTGATCCAATCGGCGCCGCGCGCGATCTGCTCGCGCGTCACGCGAATCACGTCCTCGGGGCCATTAGCTTCCTGCGCGCCAATCGGTGGATCGAACGAAAAGTCAACGCGACGCGGCGCGTAGCTACCGGTCGCGACGATCGCACGGGTCGTGACGAGCATGCGCGGGCCGGGAATGATTCCCTGTGCCACCGACTGCTTCAGTCCCACGTCGGCGTCGCCGGCGCCTTCGGTGCCGAGGTCACGAATCGTCGTCCATCCGGCCATCAGTGTGTTGCGAAGGTGGTTCGTCGCCCGCGCGACTCGCACCACAAGCGGTTCGCGCAGCACCTGGTCGGTCCACGGCGATTCGTCGTACGGGTGCAGCAGCACGTGGGAATGGTTCTCGATCAGCCCGGGCATGAGCGTGGTGCCGGGAAGGTCGATCATTCGGGCACCAGGAGGGGACCCAACTGTGGCAGCTGGGCCTACGGCGGCGATGCTGTTGCCACGTACCAGAACGGTCCAGCCGGATCGTGGCGCGTCGGCAACGCCGTCCCAAACCGCAGCCGGGCGGATGAGTATCAGCGAATCGGCGTTCCCGCCGCTACCGACAGCTACGCCGCGTTGCGCATCGGACGGCAGCGCTGTCGCGCCGATCGCAGCGACACAAACCAGCGCACTCGTTACGCGGCGCATGCCGGCCCTCACTTCAGTTTGGGGAAGTCGACCACGCCACCCGACACGACGAACGCCATGAAATCGGAACTCGACGTGTCCAGTCGCTGAACGCGCGACGAAGGCACGACACACGTCCACCCGGCTATTGAGTACGAAAACGGCAGATACACGACGACCGTGTCCGCGCTCTCGAGGATGGCGAGCGAATCCTGCGTAATGAAACCGAGCGCTCGTACGGCGCCGTCCGCCGACATGGTCACGATCACTGGCTTGTCGAATCGCTTCTTCTCGCCGACGAACGCGCCGATCAGATCCTTCGTCGCGTTATACACGATCCGCACCAGCGGAAGCTTCTCAATCGTGTTCTCAACTGCCGCCAGCAGACCTCGCGTGACGAGGTTCGACCCGAGGAACCCGACAACGGTGATCAGCGCGAGCGTCAGCACGAAACCCACGCCGGGAGTCGAGATGCCAAGAAGTCGGTCGAGCGAAACGAAGATCTGCCACACGAGCCACGCCGTAACCACGGCGGGAACTGTGATCAGGAGTCCCCTGATGAAATAGACGAGGAGACGCTTCATCCTGCCTCGGGGTGGGGGAACCGGCGGTAGCCGGACGGTGGCGCGCTGCTGAGGCGCCGATTCGCCCTGAAAGCTAACGCCGTCACGGCTATCTGTTTCCGAACTCCTTCGCCGGTACACCGCGCAGGAACTCCCACACGGCCTTGATCTCGACGTCCGTCATCTCTTTGCTCCAGCGAATGGGCATGGCTACGTTCACCTCCGAACCGTCGGGGCGCAGGCCGGTGCGCAAAGGCGTGTTGAAAGCCGTTTCGGAGTAGCGACCGATTCCCGTCGGCGTGAGGTTCGCCGCAGGCGGCCAACTCGGATCGCCGGCTGGGATCGGCCCGCCCGACAGCGTCTCACCGTGGCATCCGTGGCAGCCACCGACGCGCGCGATGTACGCTCCGTAATCAGCCGTCGGGCCTTCCGGTGGCGCGATCCGGTATGGGCATCGAATGGTCGATCCGATTGGCATCGAGCATCGGAAGCGCGCCGGCGACCATCAGTGCGCGGGCGACCGGGCCTACGGTCAACGGTTCACGCCGCCGGTCGACTGCCGGGAGCGATCGCAGATACGCGATCACCGCCGCGAGGTCGGGTTCGCTGAAGTACGAATACTCGTACGACGGCATCATGAAGAGCTTGCGTCCTTTCGGGTCTACGCCGTGGCGCAAGGCGTGGGCGATCTCGGCGTCGGTTCGATTGGCAGCAGCGCCGCCGGGCGTGAGGTTTGCCGAAGTCCAGCGGCCGATCGGCGCCACGTCGAATACCGTCGTGCCTCCCAGATCGTCGCCGTGGCAGTCCGCACACTTGCCGATTGCGCGCGCCAGATGACGCCCGCGCGCGATCGACGCAGAGTCCGTCGGCACCGTAATCGGCTGTACGACAATCGCCATCGTCGCCCCGAGTATGCGCTGGCTCATTATGTAGACGGCGACGGCCGCAACGGCCGCAACGGCCGCAACGACCGCGATAACTACGAGCGCGCCCAGCCCGTAGCCGATGCGCCGAATAACTGGTTTCACTGAGTTGCCCTCCAAACACGGGAACGTTCACGCGACTCGCGGGCCCTAGTGTCCGGCGACAATCGACGGCGACAATACGGTAGCAGCGCAGTGCCCCGCGCGCGAGTGGTCGCCGGAATCAATGTGAGGTACCGCTAGGTGCCCGCCGTCCCTACAATTCAGTCCTGATGAGCACCACCCTTCCAATCGACGACGCGGCGGAACGCGCCGCAGCGCCTCACGACCCCAAGCAGTCGCCCATTGCGGTATCCGGCGACCCGGCCGTGGCACCAGCGTCAGCCGCCGCCGCGAACGGAGCCGCCACAGCGTCGGGCGCGGTTTCAGGCGCTCAAAAACCAGACGCGTGGACGATTGCCGCGGCCAAGGCTGCGTACAACGTGGAAGGCTGGGGAATTGGCTACTTCGATATCAATGACGCCGGGCACGTCGTCGTGCACCCGGACAAAGCGCGACCCGACCGCACGGTCGATCTGTACGAACTCGCCCGCGACCTCGAAGCTCAGGGCGTTGCCCTCCCCGTATTGCTCCGGTTTTCCGACATCCTGCGCAGTCGCCTCGAACAACTCGACGAGACGTTTCGCGCCGCGATTCAGGAATTTGAGTACGCCGGCACATACACAACGGTCTACCCGATCAAGGTCAACCAGCAGCGCCATGTGGTGGAGGAGATCGTCGAGTTCGGCGCGAAGTCCGGCGTGGGGCTCGAGTGCGGATCGAAGCCGGAACTGCAGGCGGTGCTCGCGCTGCGGGAAACCACCGACCAGCTCATCGTGTGCAACGGCTACAAGGACGAGGAGTTCATGCGCCTCGCCCTTATGGGACAAAAACTCGGGCACCGCGTCTTCATCGTCATTGAGCAACTCAGCGAACTCGATGTGCTGTTGAAGGTGGCCGAGCAGATCGGCGTGGAACCCACCATTGGCGTGCGAATAAAGCTCAGTACGGAAGGGAGCGGTCGCTGGGCGCAGTCGGGCGGCGAGAAATCGAAGTTCGGCCTGGGCCCGTCGCAACTGATGCAAGTCGTCGAGAAACTGCAGGCTGCGAATCGTCTCGACATCGTCAAGCTGATTCATTGTCACCTCGGCTCGCAGATCACAGACATCCGCTTCATCAAGCGCGGTCTCCAGGAACTGGCGCGCTACTACGTGGAATTGCGTACACTCGGCCTCGATATCACGCACGTGGACGTTGGCGGTGGGCTCGGCGTGGACTACGATGGTTCGCAGTCCACGGCGCAGGCGAGCGTCAACTACTCGCTGCAGGAATACGCGAACGACATCGTCTACACGCTCGCCGAGACCTGCCGTGACCACGAAGTGCCGATGCCGTGCATCATCAGTGAGTCAGGGCGGGCGCTGACGGCACACCACGCGATGCTCCTGCTAAGCGTGATCGACGTTGAGTCGTCGTTAGATCCACAAGTGCCCGCGCTCGGAGAGGACGCGCACCCGCTACTGCTCGAGATGGCTGACGACCTAAAGGTTGCCTCCGGCAAGAAAGTTTCGATGCGCCGAATGCGCGAGATCTATCACGACGCGATGTTCGACAAGGAACGCGCGCAGGCATTGTTCAACTCCGGCGTACTCTCGCTCGCGGGGCGGGCCAACGCTGAGCGCCTCTACCTGGGTACGATCAACCATATCGCCCGCATGGCGCGCCGTCACCGCAAGGCGTTCGAGGACATTCTCTCCGATCTCGACGCGGCGCTCGTGGACCGCTACTTCGTCAACTTCTCGCTCTTTCAGTCGCTGCCCGACGCGTGGGCCATCGACCAGCTCTTCCCGATCATGCCGATCCACAGGCTCGACGAGGAGCCGTCACGACGCGGCACGATTCAGGACGTGAGTTGCGATTCCGATGGAAAGATCGACCGGTTCATCGGTGGGAAGGACGGGCAGCCTTCGCTCGCGCTGCATCCGTTCCACGACGACGGTGATCCCTACCTCCTTGGCGTGTTCCTCACTGGCGCATATCAGGAAATCCTGGGCGACTTGCACAACCTGTTCGGCGATACGAATGCCGTACACGTGCGACTCTCCGCCACTGGGTACGAAGTGACCGATCTCGTGCACGGTGACACGGTTACCGAAGTACTCAACTATGTGCAGTACCGTGCGTCGGACTTGCTCACGACGTTTCGGCGAAAGGTGCAGGCCGCGAGCACGCTGTCTCGCGAGGAAGCCAACATGTTCATCGCCGAGTACGTCGCCGGACTCGAAGGCTATACGTACCTCGAAGGCGACGCGGCCAGGTAGATGCACGACCTCGCCCCACTCCTGCTGAGCCTCGCGGCCCTCATCATCGGCACCAAGCTGATGGCGGAGGTTTCGCAGCGCTTTGGCCAGCCGGCGGTGCTGGGCGAGCTGATCGCGGGCGTACTGCTCGGGCCGAGCGTACTGGGCCTGATCTCGGCCGAAGACGAGGTGCTAAGTGCCCTCGCTGGTATCGGCGTTCTCGTGCTCTTGTTCGAGATTGGATTGCACACCGACATGAAGGCGCTGCGTAAGGTCGGTGGTCAGGCCACGACCGTGGCAGTGGTAGGCGTGGTACTACCGTTCGTCGCGGGATTCTACGCTACGAAGGCGATGGGATTCAGTCAGATCGAGTCGTTGGTCGCAGGGGCCGCGCTGACGGCTACATCGATCGGAATTTCGGCCCGCGTACTGCGCGACATCGACCGGCTCGACACCGACGAAGGACAGATCGTCCTCGGCGCCGCTGTCCTCGACGATCTCATCGGCCTTGTTATTCTGTCGGTTGTAGCTGGCCTCGCGGCTGGCGAGGGCATCACGGCCCTTGGTGTGATTCGAACGAGCGGACTGGCGATCGGTTTTGTGGCCATCGCCATCGCGGTGGGATCATTCGCCGTTCCCCCGATATTCCGTGTTTTGGAGCGACTTCGCTCAACCGGAGCTTTGGGGTTGTTCGCCCTGGCGTTTGCGTTTTCGCTTGCAACGATTGCCGAAGTGAGTGGCTCCGCAATGATTGTGGGCGCACTTGCCGCCGGCGTCGTGCTGCACAGCACGCCGCAGCGCACCGAGATCGAGCGCAGCGTCACGCAGCTCGGCTACTTCTTCGTTCCGATTTTCTTTGCGGTCGTCGGCGCTTCTGTTGATCTGCGCGCGCTTTCGGATCCACGGGCACTGAAGGTGGGCGCCGTGCTCACGGTTGTTGGCATTCTAGGCAAGCTGGCCTCTGGCTTTGCGCTTCGAAATTTTGAGGGCAATCGCTGGCTCATTGGCGTGGCGATGATCCCGCGCGGAGAGGTAGGCCTTATTTTCGCCCAGGTGGGCCTGACGACCGGCGCGATCGCCGCCGGAGAGTTTGGCGCCATCATGCTCATGGTGGTGGCCACCACGTTGATTACGCCGCCCTGGCTAAGCGCGATCACGCGCACGAAGGCCAAGTCCAATGCGCCGGCGTTGTTCGACGGCCTTTCCGATCTCGTGTCCGGCGTCCGCAAAACCGCTCGTCGTGCTACGAAACCGGTTTCGCGCGACAGCATCAAGGATGAGTGAAGAAAACCCCGATTTGAGGGTTCACAGTTGACGGCCGACAGCCAACGGTAAACAAGCGCGGGGCAGGAATCCGAATCGGACTCCTGCCCCGTGCACGTTGTGAGCCTTCAGCTGTGGGCCGTCAACCGTCAGCCGTGAACTCGCCGTTGGTGTTGTTGTTATCTCGCTGCAGCGTATCGTGCCGCTACGTCGTCCCAGTTCACCACGTTCCACCACGCGGCAACGTAGTCCGGCCGGCGGTTCTGGTACTTCAGGTAGTACGCGTGCTCCCAAACGTCGAGGCCGAGGATCGCGTTTTTTCCTTCCATGAGCGGGTTGTCCTGATTCGGCGTGCTCTCGATTGATAGCTTCCCGCCGCTCGCCACTACCCACGCCCAACCCGAACCGAATCGGCCGGCCGCGGCAGCCGCGAACTTCTCCTTGAGCCCGTCAACACCGCCGAAGGCTGCCGTTATCGCATCAGCGAGCTTGCCCGACGGCTCGCTCCCACCAGTCTTCATCTGCTGCCAGAACATCGAATGGTTCCAGTGGCCACCGCCGTTGTTGCGCACGGCAGTACGAACGGCCTCCGGTACTTTCGCGATGTTGCGGCAGAGGTCGTCGAGCGACCAACTCGCAAGCTCCGGCGCCTTCTCGATGGCCGCATTCACGTTATTGACGTAGGCCTGATGATGCTTGCCATGATGGATCTGCATCGTTTGCGCATCAATGTGCGGCTCGAGCGCGGCAAACTCGTAGGGAAGGGCGGGAAGGGCGTGGGCCATGGCTTTGAGCTCGCGGAAAGGTTTGGTGGGAAAACTACTACGAGTGAACCGTCAGCCGTGAAACCGTCAGCCGTCAACCCGCTTTTGTCGCTGCTTCAGCCAGGCGATCCCGGCCGGCATAAGCGACAGCGCTACGATCACGACGATAAGCCCTTCGATGTGCTCGCCCACAATGGGGAACTGCGTTGCGAGCACGTACCCGATCAGCAGCATCGACCATACCCAGGCCACGCCGCCAACGATGTTGTAAAAAAGAAACGTCGCCGGCTTCATGTCGGCCATGCCTGCAACAACCGGCGCGAACGTGCGAATGATAGGCATGAACCGCGCAATCACGATCGTCTTGCCGCCGTGTCGGTCGTAGTACGCCTGCGCCTGTTCGATGTGCTTTCGTTTGAACCAGCGCGAATCGGGACGCGAGTAGAGTGCCTGCCCAGTTCGCCGCCCAATGAAAAACGATACCTGATTCCCGACCACAGACGCGATCGTGCACAGGATTCCAAGCGTGACCACGTTCAGTTGTATCGGGCCGTCGGCCTTCGATGCGAGCAGCCCGGCGGTCACGAGCAGCGAGTCGCCGGGGAGAAAGGGAAACAGCAGTCCCGTCTCGACAAACACGATGGTGGTGATGCCAACTGTGCCCACGGCCGTGATAAGGGCAGTCGGATCGCGCAAGTAGTCGAGGAGTTCGCCTATGCCCATTGGATGACTGGTCGGGGTCGCGCGAATACTAACCGCTGGCGCGTCCCACCCGGGCATGCATGGTGTGTCGCGCTACAGGCGCGAGAAGGCGCCGGCGAGAAGTTGGCTCAGTACGCCACCAACGACGGCCATCGAAAGGCCCCATATCATCATCTGCTTGAACAGACGTCGCGACTCGACCGGGTCCGCCACCGCCGCCACGCAGAGGGCACCAAGCGTGGAGAGTGGCGACACGTCCACGAGCGACGAGCCGACGTTGATGCTCAGCGCCACTGCGAGCGGATCGCCTCCGCCAACTTTGGCCACCAGTGCGGGTACCGTCGGAAGGAACGCAGGCAATACGACGCCCGAGGTGCTGCTCCACGTGGAGATCAGGCCGGTGATGAACGCGATGGATCCGTTGAGCGTGTTCGGAGTTGCGAGCTTGGCGAGCAGCGTGGTAAAAAGATCCATTCCGCCCGATTTCTCGAGCACGCCAATCAGAACGCTGATTCCGCATACCATCACGATCACGCCCCACGGCATGCGCCGGATGGCGGCAGACTCGTCACTCGCGCCGAGCAGCGCGATCACGGCCGCGGCGCCAAACGCCGCGAGACCAACGTTCACCTTGAACCACACCACAGCCACGATCCACAATCCAATCACCGAAATGGAAGCCCATTGCGCGCTCGTCAGTGGGCTGGCTTCGTCGGCAGCGGCTGGCGCCTGGCGGCCGTGAGTCGCGCCCACCACCGAATCTTCGACGGCCGGAGCACCGACGGCCGGAGCGCCCCCCTTCGACAACCCGCCCAGCATCAGATATGCGAAAAGGCCCACGATCGCGTGCGCCGCGAAGTTCGCGAACCACACCTTGAACTCATTTCCGCCGAGGCCGGCCTCGAGCATCTTCGTGTTGGCTATCACGCCGACGGCGCTCACCGGCGACAGGTTTCCCGCGTTCGCGCCGTTGGCGACCATAAGCGCGGTCAGGAATCTCGGGACGCCGGCCCGTACGCCGATCGCCATCGCCAACGGAGCGACAAGCGCAACGGCCGAAATGGCACCCGGCCCGACCGACGACACGGCGCCGGCGAGAACGAAAAACACGATCGGCAATACGTGGCGGTTTCCGCCGACCAGTCGCACCAACTTGTGCGTCAGGCGTTCGAGTGCACCGTTCGCTTCGGCAAGCGCGAAGAGCAGGGTGACACCGGCAAGCATCAGGAAGAGCGTTACCGGGAAACCGGCTGCTACCGCACTCGCTTGCCAGCCGGCGTGATAGACGCCGATCAACCACGCGAACGCAATCGCCAGCACGCCGACGTTGATGCGTGACGTGCACGAGAGGACAATCGCGACCGCGAGCGCAATCAGAGACGAAACGGCTGGAGTCACTCGGCTGTCCAGGGCGGGAGGAGGTGCTTCTGAATTTTCCCCAGAGCGGTGCGGGGGAGCGCGTCGACGCGCACGAACGCACGCGGCACCTTGAATGATGCAATCGCCGAAGAGCACGCATCGCGCAACGTATCGTCGGTGACTCCGCCGTCGGTCACAACGTAGGCAATCGGAACTTCCCCGCGCCGCCGGTCCGGCGCGCCAACGACGGCCACCTCGCGCACGCCGGGCATCTCCAGCAAAACGTCCTCGATTTCGCGCGGGTAAATATTGAATCCGCCTGAAATGATCAGGTCGGTCGCACGTCCGCGCAGCGTGTAGTAGCCGTCAGCGGACCGCTCCGCGATATCACCCGTCCGAAACCATCCGTCGCGAAACGCGCGCGCCGTTGCGTCGCCGTTGCGCCAGTACTCGGCGAAAACATTGGGCCCGCGCACTTCGAGCTCGCCCGTGGTGCCGTCGGCCACGGGCGAGCCTGCCGAGTCGACGATGCGAGCGTGGACGTTCGCGAAGGGCACGCCGACGCTTCCCGCGCGGCGCTCGCCGTCGTAGGGATTCCCGAGGCTCATGAGCGTTTCGCTCATGCCGTAGCGTTCGAGAATCGTATGCCCGAAACGGCCCGCAAACGCCTCGTGCACGTGCGCAGGAAGCGGTGCCGACCCCGAAATGAAGATCCGACCATGAGATCCGATGGGCGTAGTGGTCTCGGCGCTCCACTCGAGCATCCGCAAGTAGATCGTCGGCACGCCGAAGAACATCGTTGGGCGAAAATCGTCAAACCACTCGACCGCTCGGCTGGCTTCGAACCGCTCGGTGAGTCGCATCAGACAGCCGCTACCAAGCCACGAGCAGACGCCGTTACCCAATCCGTGGACGTGAAAAAGCGGCAGTACGGCGAGGTAGCGATCGTCGGCTGTGATCTTCCACGCGTCGATGAGGTTCGCCGCGTTGGCTCGGAGATTCCCGCGCGACAGTACCGCTCCCTTCGCGCGTCCCGTCGTACCTGACGTGTAGATGATTATCGCCGGAGCGTCGTCCGACTCATTCGCCGAACCCGCACTTCCAAGTGCAGTTGCACTTTCTGTTTGTTCTGCGGTCAACATCGCGCGTTCCGACCCCAGCTCCGCCGCGAGCGCTTCGATCTCAACCGCTGGCGCGTCCGCCGCGAACAGCGGTCGGTTGGACTCCGTCGTCACGATCAACGCCGGCGCCGAGTCCTCCACGATGTGACTCAACTCCCGGCCGCGATACATCACGTTGACGGGAACGAAGATCACGCCGAGCCGCAGGCACGCGAGAAAGAGTTCAATGAACTCGACGCAGTTCGCCAGGTGCACGACGCATCGGTCGCCTGCTCGTAGATCGCGGGCGCTCAACGCCGCGGCCATGCGATCCGCCCGTGCGTTGATCTCACCGAACGTGAGCACTTCGCGCGTACCGTCCGGGTGCACGAACTCAAGCGCCGGCTTTTCCGCCCGCGCGATCAGGCTCGAATTGAACATCTCGGTGAGCGACATCGCGCGCCGAATATGGGGCACCGGTGTGCCGCGCGACACCGTCTCGCTACTTTCGGATGTGCGCTGCGAGCGCGTGATGCAGCGCGCCGTACCACGCTACCGTTCACCACCCGCCGTCTCTTCCATATTCGTGTCGTCAATCCTTTCGAACATCGTCGTCGTTCTGCACAAGCCGCAGGATCCCATCAACATCGGCGCGACCGTGCGCGCGATGAAGAACATGGGTGTCCAAACTCTTCGGCTCGTGCAGCCGTGCCCGTACGACCCGTGGCGTATCGAAGGGGTAGCGCACGGCACGCGCGACGTCGTTGCGAATGTGCGGCACTTCGATACACTCGAAGCCGCCGTGGCGGATTGCGTTTTCGTGGCGGCGTTTGCCGGCAAGCGGCGCGCCGCGAAATGGCCCACCGCCGCGCCGCGCGAAGCTGCGGATCGCCTGCTGAGCGCGTCGGCTGATGGCCCGGTGGCCGTCGTCTTCGGCCAGGAAGACCACGGGCTTTCGGGCGAATCGCTCGACAAGGCCGGACTGGTCGTCATGATTCCCACCACCGAGCACGCGTCCCTGAATCTTGCGCAGGCCGTCCTGGTGGCGCTCTATGAACTCCATCTGGCCGCCGGCGACGCCACTCGCGTGCTCGCCCCGCCGAAGCGCGAGGCCCCTCCCGCGCCGCATGAGGAGTGGGAGCGCTTCTTTGCCGACGCAGCCCGGACGTTGGCCGCGCTTGATTTTTTCAAGACGCGGAGTGAAGAAATGGTGATGCGTTCCGTCCGGTCTCTGGCCGCTCGCGCGGCTCCTGACGAGCGCGAGCTGAAAATGATGCGATCGATGTGTATCGAAGTCCTGAGGACTATCGAAAGGGTGCGCAACGATGCGCTACGGAAGCGGGATTGACGCGCGGCTGCCGGCCCAAGCAAAACCATTTGCGCCATCTCTTGCGTAGGTCTGTAGCGCCATGACATTTTTGCTCGTGCCAATGCCTTGTGAACATTTTCACATGAGTTCGCGGTGATCCGGATTCCCCCACCAAACGGTCACGCGTGATGACGCGACCACCTCGCTGGGTCATCATTCCTGTTGTCGCCGCGCTTACGCTTGCGGCGTCAATCATTACTGCGTCCGCTCGCGCGCCTCAGGGCGCGGCGCCGGCTGCAGGTGCCCAGGAGACGCTCACGCAGCAGGCCAATCGCGAAGCGGCTGGCAAGGCCGCGCGCGGTCCGTTCGCGTATTCCGGTGCTTCCGGATATACGAACTACCTCGGCGGTGGCGTAGGGCGCTCACCGGCGCAGCCGATAGCGTTCCCGCATCCGGTGCACGTCAATACGCTCAAGCTCGACTGCGTCTACTGCCATTTTTCCGCGTTCAAGTCACCGGATCCGGGCATGCCCGCCGTCGGCACCTGCATGGGGTGCCATCTGCTTGTTGCCGGCGACCGGCCGGAAATACAAAAACTCGCCGAGTACTCCACCAAGCAGCAGCCGATTCCGTGGGTGCGTATTCACAAGGTCCCGGAATACGTGCACTTCCCGCATATGCGTCATGTGAACGCCGGCGTGACGTGCCAAAGCTGCCACGGCCAAGTGAACAACATGCAGCAGGTGTTCCAGTACGCGTCCCTCAACATGGGATGGTGCGTGAGCTGCCATGTGAAGGGCTATTCGCCGGCTGACGGCATGCGCGCCGCTGGAATTGTCCCGGACTCTGCCGCGCTCGCCGAACCGCGCAAGCGCGCGACGTACGACTGTTCCAACTGCCATTACTAGGGCGACGATGAGCACTGAAACGAAAGACCTGGCCGTCGCCGATGTCGTGCAGGAACCGGTTCGGCGTCGCGACTTCCTGAAGGTCCTCGGCGTAGGAGGTGCTGCCGCGGCCACCGTCGGCTGCTACAGCGACCAGGTCGAGAAGCTCATCCCGTACGTCGCGTCGCCCGACAACACCGTTCCCGGCGTCTCCACCTACTATGCCTCAACCTGCCGCGAATGCGCAGTAGGGTGTGGCATCATCGTCGAGACACGCGACGGTCGCGCTATCAAGATCGAGGGCAATCCCGACCATCCGGTGAACGAGGGAGCGTTGTGCGCGCGCGGGCAGTCGGCGCTGCAGGGGCTCTACAACCCGGATCGTTTCCGCGGACCGATGAAGCGGCAGGGCGACACGCTCGTGCCAACCACGTGGGAAGACGCGATCACGCTCCTCTCCACCGGCCTTGCCGGAGTCAGGAGCGGCGGCGGCGCGTCCGGTGCAGTCTTCATCAACCAGCATGAGCAGGGTTCGTTTTCGGGGTTCGTCGACCAGTGGCTCGCCGGTTTCGGAATGCCGGCGCACCTCTCTGTGGACGCCGAAGCGCCGCTCTCGTCGATCGCCGCGAACCGGCAGACGTTGGGGGTCGCATGGCCTGCGTACGATTTTGGCGCTGCCAAGCTCATCGTGTCGTTCGAGGCCGACTACCTCGATGCCTGGGGACTGACGGTACCGCAGCAACTGGCGTTCGCCGAAGCTCGGGCCAAGATCGACGGCGCACCGCGCGTGGTATATGTCGGCGCGCGTCGTTCGCTTACCGGACTCAACGCTGACACGTGGATTCCTGCACGGCCCGGGTCACTTCAGGCAGTCGCTGAAGCTATTGGCGCAGCGATCACGGGGCGCGGCAACGCGTCGCTGGCATCCGCCGCCGAACAGGCTGGCGTCCCGCTCGAATCGCTCGAATCGCTGGTCGTCGAGCTCAGGGACTCAAAGCCAAGCCTGCTGCTGGCCGGAGGCGCTGACGCCAACGCGACGGCGACGGCGGTAGCTGTCAACGAACTCAATCGCGCGCTCGGCAATGTTGGCGCAACGATCAAGCCGGCCGAAGGTTCGCAGGCGTACGACGGACTCTCTTCTCACAGCGCACTGCGCGACGCGGCCGATCGCATGGCTGCGGGTCGCGTGACGGTCGCATTTGTCCGCGGTGCAAACCCGGCGCACACAATGCCCGGAATGGCGAACTTCGCCGAGGCGTTCGCCCGGGTCCCGTTCAAGGTGTCGTTCTCGAGTTACCCCGACGCAACGACCGACATGTGCGACCTCGTCCTCCCGGACAATCACTCGCTCGAAAGTTGGGGTGACGCCGAGCCGGTTCGTGGTACGCTGACGCTGCAGCAGCCGACGATGGATCCCGTGTTCAACACGAGGGCCACGGCCGATGTGCTGATTGCCGTCGCAAAAGCCGATGCCCAGATGGCTGGTCGGTATCCGGTCGACTACCGCGCATTCATCGTTGGGCGTGTTGGCGGTGCTGCCGCATTGGCGAGCGCACTCCCGACGGGGATTACGCGCGGGTCTGCGCTTAGCGCGGCGGCACCCAAGTCCGTTGCGGCCCGCGGCGCGGGTGCGACCGGGCAGGGTGACTATTTCCTTCATGTCTATCAGTCGCCGGTTGTGGGCGACGGACGTGGTGCCAACAAGCCGTGGCTGCAGGAGCTTCCCGACCCGGTCACGAAGATTGCGTGGCAGACCGTCGTCGAACTGCACCCGGAGACTGCGCGCAAGCTGTCACTTGTCTCGGGCGATCACGTGACGGTGTCGTCGGCCGGCGGATCGATCACGGCGCCGGTGTACTTGTACATCGGTATCCGACCAGACACGATCGGTGTGGCGACGGGGCGCGGTCACACGTCGTACGGCCGCTACGCTGCCGGATGCGGTGCCAACGCCATGTCGCTGCTCGGCGTTGTCGAGGATGCACGTTCCGGACAGTTCGCGCTTTCCGGTGGTCGCGCCAGCATCGCCAAGGCAGTCGGAACAGCGCGTCTTGTCACAACGGAAGGTTCTGCGCGGCAGCACGACCGCGGCATTGCCCAGGCGATCACGATCGACCAGTTCAGGGCGGGTGAAGGTGTCGAACATCCCCATGTATTCCCCGGTCAGGCGAGCACGGAGTTCCTTCCCGGCCTCCGCGCGCCCGTAGCCAACGACGCTCAGGGCGACCTGGGCGATCCGCTCTCTACCCAGAAGGGTCAGTACGATCCGGCACACTGGAGCGGCGCAGCCAAACGTCGCTGGGCCATGGTCGTCGACCTCGCCCGTTGCACTGGCTGTTCCGCGTGCGTCACGGCGTGCTACGCTGAGAACAACATCCCCACCGTCGGTGCGCCGTGGCAGGGGCCGCAGTTCTGGCCCGATCGTACGGGATTCGGCGCGAACGTGACTCGCAATCGCGAAATGGCGTGGATTCGCCTCGAACGCTACTTCGAGATCGACCGCGAGCCGAAGGACGTGGAGTTCGATCCCGACTTCGACACGCGTGTGATTCCGATGATGTGCCAGCATTGCGGGAATGCGCCCTGCGAGCCGGTCTGTCCGGTTTACGCGACTTACCACTCGCCGGACGGCTTGAACGTGCAGGTCTACAACCGCTGCGTCGGAACCCGCTACTGCTCGAACGGCTGCCCGTACAAAGTTCGCTACTTCAATTGGTTCGGATTCGGTGAGCCGGACCGTGCGCAGTACGCGTTCCCGGAGCCGCTCAATTGGCAGCTCAACCCCGATGTGACGGTGCGCGGCAAGGGCGTCATGGAGAAGTGTACGTTCTGCGTGCAGCGTATCCGTGAGTCGGAAAACCGTGCACGACTCGAGGACCGGGAGCTCGAGCCGGACGAGTTCACGGTAGCGTGTGCACAGGCGTGTCCGTCGCGCGCCATCACGTTCGGCGACGCTGCAGACGAGCAATGGGCGGTTTCGCGCCTCGTCGAAAATGAGCGCGCGTACCACGTGTTCGAGGAGCTCAACACCTTCACAGCCGTGGTCTACCTGCGAAAGGTCAACCATCCGTCGCCCGGTGGAAACACCGCGACGGCCCGGGCATAGGAGGCGCGAACGATGGCAACGCTCGCACAGCCCGACCTGACGAACGAACCGAAGCGGCCCAACATCGCCAAGGCCGGCCTCCAGCTCCCGGCGGTAAAGGACTACGCTCAGGTCGATCGCGAAATCATGGCTACGCTGCGCCCCACCAAGGCGTGGTTTACGCTTCTAATGGCGTCCATGACGTGCCTGGCGATCGGCGCGGCTTCCTGGATCTACCAGATCTACGCAGGGCTCGGCGTGGCCGGCTATTCACCGCCGGTGATGTGGGGCGTGTACATCATCACCTTCGTGTTCTGGATCGGTATTGGTCATGCCGGAACGCTGATTTCGGCGATTCTCTACCTGTTCCGCGCCGGATTCCGAACCACGATTTACCGCTGCGCCGAAGCCATGACGGTCTTTGCCGTCATGACGGCCGGACTCTTCCCGATCATTCATATCGGGCGGCCGTGGAAGTTCTTCTGGCTCATTCCGTATCCGAACTGGCGGCTGCTCTGGCCGAACTTCAAGTCACCGCTTGTGTGGGACGTCTTCGCCATTTCGACGTACCTCACTATTTCAGTGACCTTCCTCTTCATCGGTCTCTTGCCCGACATCGCCACGCTGCGTGATGCCGAGAAGAACCCGATGAAGAAGCAGCTCCTCTCGATACTGTCGTTCGGATGGCGAAACAGCGAGAACGAATGGCGTCACTTTGCGCGCGCGTACCTGTTTCTCGCCGCGTTCTCGACGCCCCTGGTGCTGTCGGTACACTCGGTCGTGTCGTTCGACTTCTCGATGGCGCTCGTGCCCGGCTGGCACACGACCATCTTCGCGCCCTATTTCGTTGCCGGCGCAATCTTCTCGGGAATGGGGATGGTCTTCACGATCATCATCCCGATCCGGAAATATTTCAAGCTTGAGCATTACGTCACGCTCAACGTCATGGACGCTGGAGCAAAGCTCACGCTCTTCACGTCGATGGTCGTCGGATGCGCTTATCTCGTGGAGTTCTTCATCGCGTGGTACAGCGGCGTGCAGGTGGAGCAGGACTACTTCTGGAACCGCGTGTTCGGCCAGTGGTGGTATGCCGCCTGGATCATGCTCACCTGCAACATGATCCTCCCGCTCTCTCTGTTCTCGCAGAAGCTGCGCCGCAATCCTGCGTGGCTGTTTGTACTCTCGCTCTTCATCAACATCGGCATGTGGTACGAGCGCTTCGTTATCATCGTGCCGGGCCTTTCGCATGAGTTCGTGCCGTGGCAATGGTCGGGATATCGCCCGACATTCATCGACATGGGCATCCTCATCGGTTCGTTCGGCTGGTTCTTCATGTGGTTCCTGCTCTTTATCAAGCAACTCCCGGTGATTGCGATCGCCGAAGTCAAGGAAATCGTGCCGCCGCGCCTCAGGCGGGCGGCGAGTTCAGCCTCGCACGGCGGAGGGCACTGAGATGGCACAGGGTATGCTCGGCGCCTTTCTCGAAATCGACGCGGCTTGCGACGCCATCGCGGAGCTCAAGAAGCAGAACGTCGGCAAGATTACCGTGTTCACACCAACGCCGCGGCACGAGTTTGAGAACGCGCTCCAGCCGCCGAAGAGCCCGGTCCGCCGGTACACGCTCGTTGGTGCGCTGTCGGGCGCCATTTTCGGCTATTGGATCGCCATCTGGGGATCGAACTACTGGCCGATGGTTGTGGGCGGCAAGGCGATCTCGTCGTGGATCCCGTACACGATTTTTTCATTCGAACTGATGGTGCTCGTCGGTGGACTCTCGACGGTGGCTGGACTGTTCATACATTCGCGAATCCCGCGTCTCACCATGACGGTCGGATACGATCCGCGATTCTCCGGATCGTACTATGGCGTCTGGGTCGAGTGCCTCCCTGAGCGCCTCAAGGACGCCGAGACGATTCTGCGTGATGCCGGGGCTGAGGAGGTGCGCGGTGAGCAATAACCTCCGGGCGCGGACCTGCGCCCTCATCGTGCTCGTACCGCTGGCATCGGCGTGCAGCTGGTTCACCGACTTCAAGCAGCAGCCGTCGGTGGGCACCTGGCAGCATTTCAGTAGTGATTCGGCAGCGGGGCGGGGATTCCGCGGCAATCCTGCAGGCAGCGTACCAACGACTGGCTCTACGGTACCTGGCTTCATGATCAGCTACTCGAACTTCCCGGTAACGGTCGATTCATTCAGCGTCGTGCGTAATCCCGTCGCAGTTGACGGACGCTCACTCGAAAACGGTCGCAAGTACTACGCGATCAATTGCGCGGTCTGCCACGGTGACGTCGGTGACGGCAATGGCGCGCTCAAGCAGGCGAGCGCGCTGTACGGATTCGCGCCGCCTATCATCTCCGATATCGCGAAGAACTACAGCGACGGATATATCTGGGGCATCATGCGCAACGGCCGCGGCATCATGCCTTCGTACAACCGTATCGAAGACATGGACCGCTGGGACGTCGTCAACTACATACGGGGCCTGCAGGGCAAGCTTGCTCAGCCCGTACCGACCGGTCCGCTCGGCATGCCTGGCGAAACGGGTAGCAAGCTTCCCGGCGCGACGCGAATCGGGCCCACCGTGCCGTCGGCGTTTGCCAGGCCAACGCAGGGACAGATGACCGGAGTTGACCGGAGACCGGAGGGACGGCCATGAGCGCACACGGCTCGATGGCCCCTCCGACGCGCGAGCGCGTGATCGCAGCCGGCTCGCCAATGCTCGGCGCGCGGACCCGCCAGTTCGCGCTGGTCTTGGCCATGCTGGGAATGGGCGCGTTCGTCTACGGGATTACCACCGGGAGCGACCGGGCGTGGCGTGCGTTCCACGTCAACTGGTTGTTCTTCACGCTCGTATCGTCGGCGGGCGTCATGTTCGTCGCAGTCCAGCGAATCACCACCGCGCGCTGGTCCCGCGGGATCATCCGGTTCGTTGAGGGCTACGTAGCGTTCCTTCCGTTCGCCTGGATCGGGCTCGTGGTGATGGTCCTGTTCGGCAAGGGACACATCTACCCGTGGTGGAATGCGCTGTCGTCGCTGCCCCACGAGAAACAGGTCTATCTCGGCCATCAGTTCTTTGCGCTACGTTCGATCGGCGCCTTCACGCTCATTGCTGCGCTGCAGCTCTGGTACGTCTGGACGTCGGTACGGCTCGACGTCGGTGTGTCGCCTGAGGGAGGGGCGTCGTGGGCGGCCGGAATCCGGGCCCGCATGCGATCCGCGTTCGGCGCAGAACGTCGCGAGCTGCACAGCACGCATTCTCTGCAGGGCAAGCTGGCCGTCTATATGGCGATCATCTGGGCGTTCGGCTGGATTGTGCTGGCATGGGATCAGTCGATGACGCTCGACCCATGGTTCTTCAGTACCATGTACGGCTGGCAGGTGTTCATGGGCGGCTGGCTCGTCTCGCTGATGCTGCTTGCCGGGCTCCTTCGCTACTGGCGGACACGGCTTGCCGCTGAGGACATCGTCACCGAGGCACACTACCACGACGTCGGCAAGCTGGGCTTCGGCTTTACCGCGTTCTGGGGATACATCACGTTCGCTCAGTTCCTGGTGATCTGGTACGGAAACGTCGCTGAAGAAACACACTTCTTCACGATGCGCCTGACCAACGCGTGGACGAACTGGACTGTCGCGATTGTCGTGCTGGCCTTCGTGCTCCCGTTCTTCGGTCTGCTGTCGGTCAAGGCAAAGCTGTATTCGCCCGTGATGCTGTTCTTTGCTGCCTGCAGCGCTGTCGGGATCTGGATTCAGCGATACATCGAGGTCTATCCCGCATCGTACGGCGCCGTGTCGAACGCACCGTTCGGCGTGTGGGAAGTGCTGATCACGCTCGGCTTCCTCGGAGTTTGGGTCTTCAGCTACTCGTCGTTCATGGATGCGTTCCCCAAGTTCCGGGTGTTTCTGCTTACGTCGGAGTTCCGCGACGAGGTGCAGGTGCCGGTGGACGCCGAGACCATGGAGCCGCTGCCGGCGCACGAATAGGCCGACCGTCGGACCGCGCGATGTTGGCCGCAGAGCGCGCAGAGCGCGCAGAGCGCGCAGAGCACGCAGAGCACGCCGAAAAGCTGCGAAGCGCTGACTGATGTGAGAAAAGCGGGGGGCGGAACCTGGTTCCGCCCCCGCTTTAGTTCCCATTCGTATTTGCTGTTGTCGTTGTTGTCGTTGTTGTCGTTGTTGTCGTTGTTGTCGTTGCTGTCTGTTGTTCTGTTGTTCTGTTGTCGTGTCTGTGTGATCTGTGTGATCTGTGTGTTCTGCGGCCACCTTCAAGTCCCGACCTTGGTCACGCGCACACTGACCGTCACACGCCCGCGAATGTTCGATTTCCGCCACACTCTCCGCACTTGGGCCGATCGGCCATTCGGGCGGTGGCCACACCGTTCCAGGGTCCACAGAACTGGTAGGGAAGTGTAAGGGTTGTGCTGACAGCAGTTTGCGAGTCGAAGGTCATACTGAATGTGTAATTACGAACCCGCTCCGAGGCTGCGGAACCGGCAATCGGGGTACCAGTGACGGCGACGCCAACGCGATATATTGCAAGCACCTACGGGGCGGTAGCTCAGCTGGGAGAGCACCTGGTTTGCAACCAGGGGGTCGCCGGTTCGATCCCGGTCCGCTCCATCATTTTCAACCCGTGCATTCCATAGATACCGAACTCGCCGTTGACGCCACTGGGGTCGCCCGGCGCTTTGGTGCCCGCTGGGTGCTTCGCGGTGCTTCGCTTACGCTGCGAACCGGTGAGGCCGCCGGCCTCGTCGGGGCGAACGGTTCCGGAAAGAGCACTCTGCTCAGAATCCTGTGCACACTGCTTCGGCCTACGGCTGGAACTGCGCGGATATTCGGCGCCGATGTAGTGCAGGACCCCGACTTGGTGCGCGCTTCGATTGGGTTCTTCTCCCCGATCCCGGGGGTGTACGATGACCTGACTGCCCGCGAGAATCTCTTGTTCGCGGCGACGATGCTGGGGCGACCGAAGCGTACAGCGGACGAGACGCTCGAGCGCGTTGGGCTCACGCACGTGTCGAATGAGCGCGTGCGTGGCTTCTCGAGCGGAATGCTCAGGCGGCTAGCGCTGGCGCGCCTGCTCGTGCACTCACCGCGCCTTTTGTTGCTCGACGAGCCGTACAACAACTTCGACGTGTCGGGCATTGCGCTCGTGAACGAGCTGATTCGCGAAACGCTCGCTCGCGGAGGCGCGGCGCTCGTCGTTGTGCACGACGTGGCCTCGGCCGTTCCGGTGGTCGGCCCATGGTTCACGCTGCGCGACGGAATCGTTGTACCGTCGTCCGGGATTCCGCTGGGGATACCGTCGCCAACACCCGCCCTCGCGATGGCGTCTGCTGGTGGAACGCGCTGATGGCGTTGCGCGACGAGTGGCATCGCGCGCGAGCGGTTGCGTGGAAGGATCTTACGGCGGAGCGGAGGTCAAAGGCAGGTTTCAACGCTGTGGCGGCGCTCGCGGTAACGATTCTGGTGTTGTTCGGCTTCGCGCTCGGACCCGACTCGGAGGCGATTCGCGCGGCGGCACCTGGCGCGCTCTGGCTCGCGGCCCTCTTTGCCGGCGTGCTCGCGTTCAATCGGTCGTACCAGATGGAACTCGACGGCGGCGCCCTCGAGCCATTGCTCATGTACCCGGGCGCGAGGCGAGCACTGTTCGCCGGCAAGTTGATGGCGAACTTTGTCTTCGTCCTGCTCCTGCTTGTCATCGTCATTGCTACGAGTCTTGTGCTTTTTCAAGTCGCCGTGCCACCGACGTGGCCCGCGCTTCTGATTGTCGTACTGCTCGGCGCCGTGGGGCTCGTGACACTTGGGACGTTCTACGCGGCCATGGCGAGCCGAAGTCGGGCGCGCGAAGTGCTTCTTCCGCTTCTCCTGTTTCCGATGTTGGTGCCGGTGCTCTTGGCGGCCATTCAGGCGACCAAGGCGCTGCTCGTTGGCGGCGCCATGAATGATGCCGGTGCCTGGACGAGCCTCTTGGTGGCGTACGACGTGATCTTTCTAATCCTGACCTTTCTTGCGTTTGACTATGTCATTGAGGCCTGATCAGGGAAACTCACCATGACTTCCGCTGTCGCGAATTCTCCGTTCGAAGCCCCAAAGTCCGGGCGCTGGCTGCTCTTCGGCTGGTTGGCTTTCGCATATCTGATTGCCGCGCAAGCGATCTCGATCGCCATCTCGCCTCCCGATCGCGACATGGGCGACCTGCAGAAGATCCTGTACATCCACGTGCCGGCGGCGTGGAACATGGGTATTTGTTACTTCCTCGTCGCGATCTACAGCATGCGATACCTCTGGAAGCGCGACGAACGCGATGACCTGAAGGCAGCGGCGGCGGCCGAAGTGGGAACGCTCTTGAACGGGCTCACGCTTGTGCTGGGAATGATCTGGGGCCGCCCGACATGGGGCGTTTGGTGGGCGTGGGACGCACGTCTGACGTCAACGTTGGTGATGTTCCTCATCTTTGCCGGATACCTCGCGCTGCGGGCGTTTGTTGACGAGCCGGAGCGCAGGGCACAGTGGAGCGCGGCCGCCGGACTGTTCGGTGCAATCAACTATCCCATCGTTTACATGTCCGTCCGTTGGTGGCGAACACTGCATCAGGTACAGTCCACGCCGGACACGCTCGACCCGAGTTACGCGTTGAGCCTGCGGCTCAACGCCTTCGCAATCCTGTTCATTGCCATATTCTTCATTCGCCGTCGCTATGAAGCGGCGCTTACGGAACGAGTCGCCGAACATGAGCTGCAAGCGGCTGTTCTTGGAGGGTCATCCCGTGGTTAGCAACGTCTATTTCGTCGTCGGAGCGTACGCTGTGTCGTGGATCGTTCTGCTGGCGTACCTGTTCCGGGTTCAATCGCTGCTGCGCCGGTCGCGAGCGGCGCTTGCCCACGCTCGCTCGGCCGGAGGTGCGACGTGAACACGCCCGTGAACACGCCCGCGAACACGCCCGCGAACACGCCCGCGCGGCGGCGCGTCAAACCGGGCATCGTTGCAGCTATCGTCGTGCTTGTCGGGGCGTTTGGCTGGCTCATCTGGGGCGGCCTCGACAGCAACGTGGTGTACTTCCTCGAACCGCACGAACTCCTCGCCAAAGGCGTCAGCGGCGTCGACGTGCCCGTCCGTCTTGGCGGTCAGGTAAAGCCTGGATCAGTGAAGTGGGACGAAGTCAGCAGCGACCTGCAGTTCGAGATCACCGATACCACCGGCATGATCGTTCGCGTGCGATCGACTGGCGTGCCTCCGCAGATGTTTCGGGATGCGATGGGTGTCGTGGTGGAAGGACGCCTTGGATCGGACACGCTGTTCCACAGCACGAGTCTGATGATCAAGCATTCCAATGAGTATCGCGCGCCGAAGGAGGGTGAGCAGCCCAAGGAGATGTACAAGTCCCTGATGAAGGTGCCTGGCGCGTGACACGACTGGTTGCTGTGGACGCGCTCTGGTTTGCGCTGATCGCATGCGCGGTCGGAGGCATCGTCGCTCCGATCGCCATCGCGCGCGGCAAACGGCAGTGGCTACCGTTCGCGCAGGCCGCGGTCTACGCCAACTTCGCACTTGTTACGATCGCTACCGGTGCGATGATGTGGGCGTTGGCGACGCACGATTTCTCGATTTCCTACGTCGCGCAGGTCGGTAGTCGGGCGACGCCGCTCTTCTATACCGTGATCTCGCTCTGGGGAGCGCTCGAGGGGTCGATCCTGTTCTGGGCCTGGGTGCTGGCGCTGTACAGCGCCATTGTCGTGTACACCAATCGCAACCGTCCCGGGAATCTCGTTCCTTATGCCGCGTCGGCGCTGCTCATCATCGCGCTCTTCTTTCACATTTTGCTCGTTGGCCCGGCCAACCCTTTCCATCTGGTGAGTCCGGTGCCGTTGGACGGACCGGGGCCGAATCCCCTCCTACAGAATCACATCCTGATGGCGGTGCATCCGCCCCTGTTGTACCTCGGATACGTAGGGATGTCGGTACCGTTCGCGTTCGCCGTCGGCGCTCTGCTATCGGGTGAGGCCGGGAGCGACGGCTGGATCCGGCTAACTCGGCGCTGGACGCTCCTCGCGTGGGCTTTTCTTGCTGCCGCGATCATCGCTGGCATGTGGTGGTCTTACGAGGTCCTCGGCTGGGGCGGTTACTGGGCTTGGGATCCCGTCGAAAACGCGTCGTTCATTCCGTTTCTGACCGCGACCGCATTCCTGCATTCCGTAATGGTTCAGGAGCGCCGCGGGATGCTCAAGTTGTGGAACATCAACCTTGTAGTCGGCACGTTCGCGCTCACAATCCTCGGGACGTTTCTCACGCGCAGCGGCATCATCTCGTCGGTGCACGCTTTCACGCAGGGCACCATCGGCTATTACTTCCTCGCGTTCATCGCGGTTGTATTGATCGGATCGGCGATCCTCATCGCAGGCAACTCTGACAGCCTGCGAACCGACGGCCGCTTCGACGCGCCGGTTGCGCGCGAGTCCGTGTTCCTGCTGAACAACCTGCTGCTCACGGTATTCATGTTCACCGTGCTCGTCGGAACGCTCTTCCCGTTGGTGGCGGAGGCGGCGCGCGGAGTGAAGGTCAGCGTTGGCGAGCCGTTCTTCAATCGCATGACGCTCCCGGTGATCGTCGCTTTGCTCTTCCTCATGGGCGTCGGACCGGCTCTCCCCTGGAAGCGGGGTTCTATCGAAGATCTGAAGGTGAAGATGATCCCCGGCACGATCGTCGGCGTGATTCTCGCGGCGATCGTCCTTCTGCTCGGTACTCGAAACGTGTATGGCGTCCTCGCGTTCGCCTTTGCGGGGTTCGCCGGCACGCTGAACATCGGTGAGTACGTCATCGGTGTGCGGGCGCGCCGTGCGGCCCATGGCGAGAGTGTGCTGACAGCGCTGCGCAGGTTGTTTGGAGCCAACCAGCGTCGCTACGGCGGCTACGTGGCGCACCTCGGCATCATCGTCGTGGCGGTCGGCATCGCCGCGAGCTCGACTTTTCGCACGGAACGAGAGGCCACACTCAAGCCGGGCGAGACGATGACGCTTGGCAAAGTGACCGCGCGCCTCAAGGACGTATGGGGCCGGAATGAGCCGCAGCGCGATGTCATCGGCGCGACGGTCGAACTCCTGGCTGCCAGCGGCGAGCCCTACGCCGTTCTGTCGCCCCGGATGAACATCTATCCGATGTCTGATCAGCCGATTCCCACGCCCGACGTCCGGAGTACGCCGTTCGGCGACACGTACATGAACCTCATGTCGTTTCGCGAGGACGGATCCTCCGCAACGATCAAGATCATCAACGAGCCGCTCGTGCCGTGGATATGGTTCGGCGGTGGCGTGATCTGCCTTGGAGCGTTGATCTCCGGCTGGCCCACGCGGAGGTCTGCGTGAACTGGCGACGCGCGTCTATCGCAGTGTTGGGTGCCGTGCCTGTCATTGCGCTGTTTGCGTGGGGGCTGACGCGCGATCCGAACGAGATCGTTTCGCCACTTCCTGGGCGCCAGGCGCCAACGTTCGCACTTGGAGTGTTCGCGTCCGGGGAGGGAACGCTTGCGCGCCCGGTCGGCGACACGATTGCGCTCGACCGGATGCGCGGGCAGGTCGTCGTCCTAAACTTCTGGGCGTCGTGGTGCCTTGCGTGTCTCGACGAACACGCGGAATTGTCGGCGGCGGCGCTTCGCTACGCAGAACGTCCCGTACAGTTCGTCGGCGTGCTGTACAACGACGTGGCGGCGGCGGGCACCAACTGGATCGCCCGACAGGGCGGGCAGGCGTATCCGTCTGTTTTGGATCCCGGCGCTCGCACGGCCATTGACTACGGTCTCTATGGCGTGCCAGAGACTTTCGTCATCGACGGGGCAGGTCGTGTGGTCTACAAACACATCGGGCCGGTGAGTGCAGCACTGCTCCGGATGAAGATCGATTCGCTTCTGGCCGCGAGCGCCGTCGCTCCGGCCGCGCCGGCACTGGACGGCCCGCGGTGATCGTTCGGTCCGTTCCCCCGCTGCGTGGTACGATGAGCCGCGTCGCTCTCGGGATCGTTGCGGTTGCGGCCATGCTGTTGGCAGCACCGGTTGCACGTGCTCAGTCCGCAGCCCAGACAGCGAAGGACGCGGCATCGCAGGCGCCGGCTGCCGTACGACCGCCACCCGGCGGTACGATCAGTGCGGCCGATTCTGTGCTGGAAGCGCGTACATCTGCACTGGCGTCGACACTGCGTTGCCCGGTCTGTCAGGGCCTCTCCATTCAGGACTCGCCGTCGGAACTCGCGCAGCAGATGCGAAGCGTCGTTCGCGACCACCTTGCTGCCGGCAAGACTGACCGTGAGGTGCGAGCGTACTTCATCTCCAAGTACGGCGAGTGGATTCTCCTCTCCCCTCAGCCGTACGGCTTCAATCTGCTCGTGTATGCGCTCCCTGTCTTCCTGCTGGTCGGTGGTCTTGGTTTTGTCGTGATGAAGGTCCGGAGTTGGACGGCAGTTTCAGCGAATGGTGTCGCGGCGGAGGGTGCTGCTGCGGCAATCGCGGGGCAGGCGTCCGAACCGGAGCAGGGGACGGCTTCTCCGGTCGACTAGGCTCAGAGCAGCGTCAAATGCGGCTATCACACCAGCATCCTCAAAAAACATGACGATCGAATCAGGCGCTCAGGCCCCGGATTTCAGTCTGCCGTCCACCAGCGGTGCCCCGAGTTCGCTCGCGCAGCATCGGGGGCAGCGAAACGTTCTTATCGCCTTCTTCCCGCTCGCATTTACCGGCACGTGCACGGCGGAACTGTGCGCGTTCACAGAAGACTACGCCGAATTCGAATCGCGCGACGTTGCCGTGATTCCGATCAGTGTGGATTCGGTGCCGACGCTCAGAGAGTTCAAGGCGAAGCACGCGATGGCGGTTGAAATGGCGAGCGATTTCAGGCGGGATGTGTCGCGCGCGTACGGAGTGCTCAACGAGGAGAAATTCTCGTCCAACCGGGCCTACTTTCTCGTCGACAAGCTCGGGATCATCCGCTGGGTACACGTGGAATCCGTGAACGGACAGCGTCGCGAGAACGCGGAGATCCTGGCCGCGATCGCTGCGCTCCCCGCGTAGTTGGCCGATCGGGTTACGGCTCCGCTTCTCCGCCTTGTCGCTCACAGCCGTGTCCCGTAGCTTCAGCCGGACGACGGTACGCGGGTCCGCTGCGTCACCGCCGGCCGACTGACGATGACCTCCAGCACTCACACTTCCCCGAGCGGCGCGCCGTCGACGTCGACGCGCGTGCTCGATGCGTTGGCCGGCATCATCGCCGAGCTCGCAGGCGAACGCGCGCTCGAAACTTCGCTTGCCGCGTCGCTTGAGTCGCTTAGATCAGCGCTCGGTGCAGAAGAAGCAGCGATCTGGCTTCTATCGGCGGCCGGGATGGTGCGTGCGTGGGGGTCTGGGCCTGAACAGGTCGGCGGAGATGCCGTACGGTCGATCATCGCGGACGAGCGCTGGGATTCGGACGGCGTCGTGGCGGCAAGGATTTCGGGCGGCGAACAACGTTCGGGCGCGCTCGTGGTTCGGGTGACGCGCGCGCTCGAGCCGGAAGAACGAACCCTCGTGAGTGCCGTGGCGAACATTCTCGCCCCTGAACTGGCGCATGCCGAGAAGAGTCGCCGACTCGAGGTCGAAGTCGAGGTGCGAACGGCCGAAATTGACCGGGAGCGCCGTTTCACCGACAAGATTATTGACTCCCTCCCCGTCGGCCTCTACGTAATCGACCGCGAGTTCCGGATTCAAGCGTGGAACCGCAAGCGTGAGACCGGCATGCAGGGCGTGTCGCGTGAGGAAGCTCTCGGCCGAACGATCTTCGAGATTCTGCATCGGCAGCCGTCGGACATGCTGCGCCGCGAGTTCGATGATGTATTCGCCACAGGCCGTATTCAGGAATATCAAATGGAGTCGCTCGCGACGGGCGAGCTGCGCACATATCGCATTTCGAAGATTCCCATGCGGCTCGGCGACTCCGGCGTGACGCATGTCATCACGATCGGCGAAGACGTCACCGACTGGAAGGAAGCGCAAACGCGATTTGCACACGCTGAAAAGCTCGCCGCGATCGGCCAACTTGCCGCGGGCGTCATGCACGAGATCAACAATCCGTTGGCCACAATCGCTGCGATTGCCGAAAGTCTCCAGTTCAAGGTGGACGACGCCGCAAAGGCGGGTGCCGTGTTTTCGCCCGACGTCCACGAGTATCTGCACATCATCGACAACGAAGTGTCTCGCTGCAAGCAGATCGTCGACGGCCTGCTCGATTTCAGCCGTCCGAAGTTGCCGTTGCGCGAACGGGTGGACCTGAACGAGGTGGTGCAGCGCACGATGCTGCTGCTCAAGCATCACGTCCGGTTCAAACGACTCACGGTGAATACCGAGCTCGCGTCCGATATCCCGCGTGTGCCGAAGGCGAGCGCGGAGCAGCTCGTTCAGGTCCTCATGGCACTCCTGCTCAACGCGATGGACGCCATGGTGGACCGGCGCGGCGCGGTGACGATTCGCACGATTCGCGGTCCCACTGCCGGAGAAGGTGTCATCGCCGAAGTCTCCGACCAAGGGTCGGGCATTCCGCGAAGCGAACTCACCAAGATCTTTGAGCCGTTTTACACGACGAAGGACGCCGGCAAGGGCACCGGCCTCGGTCTTTCCATTTGCTATGGCATTGTGCAGGACCACGGCGGTCGCTTGGAAGTGGACAGCGTGGTCGGGCAAGGGAGCACGTTCCGAGTGTTCCTGCCGAGCGTGGATCTGTGATGAATCGTGCCCGGCGGGCCACGTGAAAGTGCTCGTCGTTGAGGATGATCCGACCGTTGGGCGGTTCATCAAGCGCGGGTTGGAGGAGCAGCGCTATACGGTAGACCTCGTCACAGACGGCGAAGAGGGTGAACGACTCGCTGCGTCTGCGTCGCAGCCGTATGATCTGGTGGTGCTCGATCTGCGCTTGCCGAAGCGATCGGGGATCGAGGTCTTGCGCAATCTGAGGGCCAAGGGATTCGAGCAACCAGTGCTGGTGCTGACTGCGCAGGACGCCGTGGATGCAAAGGTTGAAACTCTGCGAGCCGGCGCCGATGACTATGTCACCAAACCGTTCGCGTTCGAGGAACTGCTCGCCCGGGTGGAGGCGTTGTCGCGCCGACCGCGGTCAATCGCCGCGCCCATTATCAAGGTGGCTGACCTTGCGCTCGACATCGATTCGCACGAGGTCTCGCGCGGCGGCCGGGCGATTGACCTCACGCCGAAGGAGTTCCTCGTGCTTGAGTACCTCATGCGGCACGCGGGCAAGGTGATGAGCCGCACGCTGATCACGGAATACGCGTGGGGGTATCACTTCGATTCCGGTACGAACATCGTTGACGTAGTCATCAATCACCTGCGCAAAAAGGTCGATGGCTCCGGAAGGAAGAAGCTCATCACGACTGTGCGCGGTGTCGGCTACGTGATCAAGGGGTAGCGGTCCGTGGCGTCGGTCCGATCGCGGATGACGACTGCATACGGTGCGGCGATGCTGGCGGCGCTGGGCGGGTTCGCGGCGTTAACGGCCACTGGCCGCTACGCCGCGGCCGAGCGTGACCTCACGGAGCTGGTCACCACCAGAGCGTCGCTCGCGGAGCGTATCATCGAGCGAGCTGGTGTGGGGAGCGTCACGCTCGGCGCCGACGGTAGCACGCTGAGCGCCGGCGTGCGGTCGCTTCTGGACGAGTTTTCGGGATACTACGTAATCATTACCGATGATGGCGGCCGCACGCTCTACAGATCCGACGCGATGCGGCGCCTGTACGTCGCCGGGTACTATCCGGACTCTGTGAACCTTTCGAGTGCGGCCGCCGAGCCCTACAGGAACGACTACGATTCGGTTCGAACGGCTGCTTTCAGTCTGCAGGCCAGCGGTGGGCGGCGCAGAGTCCGGCTCACCACGGGAGAGATTTTGATGACGGCGCGAGTCGCGGATCCGCCGCCGCCGGGACGCGTGAGCCGGATAGCGGTGGGAGTGTCGACGCAGCGCCTTCGCGACGTGACAACACAAACGCTGGCCCTGCTCGCCTTGGCCGGCCCGCTAATCATCGTAGCCGCTCTTTGGCTGGCTTGGCTGGCAACAGGAAAGCTGCTGGACCCCATCGATCGCATGGTCGACGACGTCGCGGCGATCGCCGACGGTCGGTCGCTCCACCGGCGCGTCGTGCTTGAAGTCGACGCGCGCGACGAATTCGGCCGGCTCGCGCAGACGGTAAACGAGATGATCGGGCGGCTCGAAACGTCCTTTGCCTCACTGCGCCGGTTCACCGCCGACGCCAGTCACGAGCTGCGTACGCCGCTCGCAGTCATCAGGGCGGATGTCGAACGCGCGATGACCACGCCGCAGAACTCACACGAGCAAGCCGTAGCGCTCGAGGAGGCTCTGCAGGAAGTGTCGCGAATGACCGGGCTCGTCGAATCGCTGCTTACCCTCGCCCGCGCGGACGAGGGACGATTCGCCCTCGTTCACGAGCCCGTCCCGCTTGAGCCGATGATGCGCGAGGTCGCTGAGACGGCCGCGATTCTGGGCGAAGAAATGGGAATCACGGTGCGCATGCCGCGCATTGAGTCGGCCACGGTGTCCGGCGATCCCGTCCGGTTGCGCCAGCTGTTTCTCAACCTCGCCACGAACGCCATCAAGTACACCCCGCAAAACGGCACAGTTGAGATTTCACTTGAAACACGGCACGACGAGGCGATCGTCACGGTCAAGGATGACGGTATCGGGATAGCCGCGGCCGACCTTCCGTTCATTTTTGACCGCTTCTGGCGCGTTGACCGCGCCCGCTCCCGCACGGAAGGCGCCGGAGTGGGCCTCGGATTGGCGATTTGCCAGTGGATTGCCCACGCACACGACGGGCGAATCGACGTCGCTTCGCGCCTCGGAAGGGGGTCCGCGTTCACTATCGTCCTCCCGCTCGCCCAAAATGCAATGGAAACACCTAACACCGGCTTAAGCATTTCTTAATCTTCTCGCTATTACGGACGCTACCGCTGCACTGTACTTTCCTCTCCATAGGCAGACAGTCGCGCGTCCGTGTATCTCACGCACGAGGTGCCATTTTGTTTAGCAATCTGCTCGAATCCAAGCCGCAGAAGCCGAGAACCACCGGTAGCACGGTCATGAGCGTCGTGTTTCACACGGCGGTTATCGTGTTTGCGATTAACGCCACGCTGCAGGCGACGCAGGAGAAGGAACAGGTTGAGGAGAAGATCGACTTCGTCGAGGTGAAGAAGGACGAGCCACCTCCGCCGAAGCCGCCGCCGCAAGAGGCGCCGCCGCCGCCCCAGAGCTTCCAGGTGCTCACGGCCCCGGTTGACATCCCCAACGTGCTCCCGGATATCGACCTTACCGCGAAGCTGACCAACGAAGCCGATTTTTCGGGCAAGGGCGTTCAGTCAGCAACGGCGGTAGTCGCTGCGGCACCCACCGGCGATCAGCCGTACTTCGAGTTCATGGTCGAGAAGCCAGTGGCCGAGGCTTCGAATACATCGCGTCCACGTTACCCCGACATCCTCAAGTCGGCCGGCGTCGAAGGTCAAGTCGTCGCGCAGTTCGTGGTGGACACCCTTGGTCGAATTGAGCCGGGATCGTTCAAGGTACTCTCGACTACACACGCACTGTTTGAGGCCGCGGTTCGCTCTGCGGTCTCCGGAATGCGGTTCATTCCGGCCGAGGTCGGCGACAAGCGTGTTCGTCAGCTCGTGCAGCAGCCGTTCGTGTTCGCAATCGCCAAGTAATCCCGCACCCCCTAATCGTTCTCAGGAGACGCCGCTTCAATGGAACTCTCACTTATTGAGCTGTATGGCACGATGGGCTATTTCGCCAAGGGTATCGTGTTCACCCTGGCCGGTATGTCGATCTGGTCGCTGACCGTGACGATCCAGAAGTGGTGGTTCCTGCGCAGCGCGCAGGCGCAGACGCGCAAGTTCGCGCCGGAGTTCTCGCAGTTCCTCGAGGAAGACAACCTCACGGAGGCGATCAACCTCGCCGGCACGTACAAGAAGTCGCACGTGGCCCGCGTTCTCGGCAACGCGCTGGATGAGATCAAGCCCCTCATTGCGGACGGCTCGGTGACCGTCGCCGACATCAACTCTGCGGAACGCGCGATCGAGCGCGAAATGCTGATGACGATCGTGCTCATCAAGCGCGGCCTTGGCATTCTCGCCACCGTCGGCTCGACAGCTCCATTCGTCGGACTGCTCGGCACCACGATGGGTATCGTCAACGCCTTCACCGGCATGGCGCAGTCGGGCGGCGGCGGCCTCGGCGCGATTTCGGCCGGTATCGCCGAGGCGCTGATCACCACCGCGTTCGGCCTCCTCGTAGCTATCCCGGCCGTGTGGGCGTACAACTACTTCCAGACGAAGGTCGACAACATCACGGCCGAAATGACGTATTCGTCGAAGGAAATGATTGACTACCTCATCAAGGGCGTCTCCGGTGAGTTCGGCCGCAGCCGCTTCACGCGTGAGTTCAACACGGCCGCGCAGAACGCGGCCAAGATCTAAAGCCGTCGGATACCCACCTTCAGCAGAGGGACCCGATGAGCGTACAGCTAACCCAGGAAGAAGTAAAATCGGAACCGAACATGGTGCCGATGATCGATATCATGCTCGTGCTCCTGATCATCTTCATGATCGTGATTCCGGCGCTCCTTGCCGGATTCAACGCGATTCCGCCGGAAGGGCAGAACGTCAAGCCGCATCCGAATGAGGACGAGGACATCATTCTCGGCATCGACGCGGACGGCAAGTTCTACCTCGACAAGGAGCCGTTCACCGATGAGGCGATCGCCGTCGCCATCCGGGCCAAGTTCGATGTCCGGACGACGGACAAGATCATGTTCATCAAGGCTGATCGAAATCTGAAGTACGACCGTGTGATGGAGGCCATGGACATTGCGTCCAATCAGGGCGTGCGCGTAGCGGCGTTGATCACCGACCAGACCAAGGGCACGACGTCCCTTATCGAAGCGGATAACGCTGGTCAGGATCTCGGCATCGGCAAGAAGGGAGGAACTCCATAATGGGAATGAGCGTTGGCAAGGCCGGCGGATACAATTCCGAGCCGAACATGGTGCCGATGATCGACATCCTTCTCGTGCTGCTCATCATCTTCATGATGATCATCCCGATGGGCCGCAAGGCGTTCGACGTGCAGTTGCCCGATCCCACGGCGGAGAAGCCACCGCCGAACAAGAAGGTCAACCAGATCGTGCTTGAAGTGAATCCCGGCGAGCAGTACCTGATCAACAAGACGCCGTACAGCAAGAACGAGTTGTACAAGGCGATGGTCGACATTTACGCAGATCGGCCGGAAAAGATCTTGTTCATCAAGGGCGACCCGGAAGTCCTCTATCAGGACGTGATTTTCGGCATGGATCAGGCTCGCGGGGCAGGCGTCAAGGTCATCGGCGCCACGCCGAGAGCGCCGAGCAAGTAACGCTGAACTTGGAGATGCGATGCGACCGGTGAACCTTTCGGGTTCACCGGTCGTATCATTTTAAGACGATGACACTCGCACCAACCCGGGCACCCGGGCCCCGCCGCCGCTACAGGCCGCCGATAGGCATTCCGCTTCCCAGGCAGAGGACGGCCGGCAGCGCTTTGGTGTCGTTTCTGGTGCATGCGCTCATCGTCTTGCTGCTCATTGGTCCGTTCGTCGCGCACGACCTGATCGTGTCACAGAACGAAGGTGCCGGTGGTCGGGGGCCGGCGGGCGGCGGCGGAGGGGGGCGACGCGGCTCAGGTGCTGCTGAGCGTGCGACGTATATCGAGGTGGCCCCGCCTCCACCACCGGTAGTGCGACGGCCCTCGACTCAGCCGCAGCTCGAAACACCTCTGCCGGTTGTGAGGCCGCCGGAGCCTGCAACGCCGGTTCCGCCGACGGCGCAGCCACTCTTGGTGCCAACTACCTCTCCCATCGCTGGCGCAGGAACAGGCGGTACCGGCAACGACGGGTCAGCCGGCAACGGCCCTGGTAGCGGCGGCGGTCGGGGCTCCGGGATTGGTTCCGGGACTGGCTCTGGGGTCGGGCCGGGAACCGGCGGGGGCTCAGGTAGGGTGTACCCGCCAACAGTGACTCATCTGGCTATGCTCCCGGTGCCGGTTCCGTCGAAGGTCCGGCCCTACACGCTGGTGGCCGTGTTCGAAGTCGATGAGACAGGGCGCGCGCGACTCCTTCAGTTCAACGAGTCCAAAGACTCGGGATACAACAAGAAGCTTCGCGCTATGCTTGCAGAAATCCGCTTTCGCCCTGCGGTCACGGCTGACGGGACCCCGGTCCGCGACACCACGACCATTACCGCCACGGCGCGGTTGTAGCCGCGCGTCCGGAGGCCTACCCACTCCTCTGCAGGGTGGGTAACTTTTCAGGATTGTACGCAAACCGTAGCGCCGTAAGGGATGGCGTGGCGGCCGCAGGCGGCGCATGCCGCTTTCCGACTCCCGATTTTCCCCACCTAATGTCACTCTCGACTTTGCTCTGGTTTGTGCTTGGCGGCAGCGCCGGCGCGCTCGTTTTTGCCGTCGTTCTTGCGCGGTGGGTGCTTGCCCGCGACACGGGCACACCTGAAATGCGCGTGATCTCAGACGCCATTCAGGAGGGCGCGGAGGCGTACCTCCGTCGCCAGAATCGCACCATCGCGCTCCTCGCCGTGTTGGTCGCGGCTGCGTTGGCGATTGGCTACGGCGTCCTGCGTCAATCGATGCCGGGCGACCCGGTCAGCGACCGCACGATGCTCGCGTTCTACATCACGCTTTCGTTCCTTCTTGGCGCGCTCTCCTCAGGCGTTGCCGGCTACATCGGAATGTGGGTGTCGATCCGAACGAACATCCGCGTCGCTGCAGCGGCGACCACTTCGCTGAACGCGGCACTCCAGACCGCACTCCGCGGCGGTGCTGTCAGCGGCCTCTTCACGGTCGCTATGTCGCTGCTCGGCGTCGGCGGTCTGTTCGCCGTGCTGACTTCGTTCGCACCGGAAGGCGTTGAGGCAGGCGTCTGGGTTCAGAAGATCCCGTTCGTCATCGTCGGCTACGGATTTGGCGCGAGTTTTGTCGCGCTCTTCGCGCAGCTGGGTGGCGGCATCTACACCAAGGCCGCTGACGTCGGCGCCGACCTTGTTGGCAAGGTCGAAGCGGGAATCCCTGAGGACGATCCGCGGAACCCGGCCGTGATTGCCGATCTCGTTGGCGACAACGTTGGCGATTGTGCAGGACGCGGAGCCGACCTTTTTGAGTCGATCGCGGCTGAGAATATCGGCGCAATGATCCTCGGCGTCGTGCTCTATCAGGCATTCGGTGTGGCCGGCATTCTCTTCCCTCTGGTGGTTGGCGCTGCGGGCATCGCCGCGTCGATCGTCGGAATCATGTCGGTCAAGACCAACGAGACCGAAGATCCGATGCGGGCGCTCAACCGCGGGTTCTATCTGACTACGGCGTTGGTGTCGGTCGCGATCTTCTTCATCTGCAAGACGCTGCTGGTGACGCCGGACGCGCCGGGCGCGTGGTGGTACTTCTTCCTCTGCGCTATGGTGGGCGTGGCCACATCGGTCGCGTTCGTGTTCATCACTCAGTACTACACGGAATACCGGTACCGTCCCGTGCAGACCATTGCCGACGCGTCGAAGACCGGCCCGGCGACGAACATCATCATGGGAATCTCGGTCGGCATGGAGTCAACGGTGATGCCGGTGATCACGATCGCCGTCGCGCTTGTTTCGAGCTTCATGCTCGGGCGCGCAAGCGGCATCGTTGTTGATGGCGAGGCCGCCGGCGGCCTGTTTGGCACGGCTGTTGCCACGATGGGAATGCTCGGTTCCGCCGGCTACATCCTTGCCATGGACGTCTTCGGCCCGATCACGGACAACGCCGGTGGCATCGTCGAGATGTCGAAGCAGCCGCCGGAAGTGCGCGAAAAGACAGATCGACTCGATTCGGTCGGTAACACGACCAAGGCGCTCACGAAGGGGTATGCGATTGGATCGGCGGCCCTTGCCGCCTTCCTGCTCTTTTCCGCCTACCTCGACGAAGTCCGCAACTACACTGGCGAAGTGCTGACCGTCGACCTCTCGAAGCCTCAGGTGTTCGTGGCTGGGCTGCTCGGCGCGATGCTCGTTTTCTGGTTCAGCTCGCTCGCCATTCGAGCCGTGAGTGCCGCGGCGCAGAGCGTGATCGCGGAAGTCCGGCGGCAGTTCAAAGAGAAGCCGGGCATCATGGCTGGCACCGACAAGCCCGATTATGGCGCCTGCGTTGATATCGTGACCAAGGGTGCGCTGCGCGCCATGGTCCTTCCCGGCGCACTGGTGGTCTTGTTCCCGGTGGTCGTGGGCGTGCTCTTCAAGCAGCTGGGCGGTCCAGGCGAGCGGCTCGGGGCGGAGGCGGTCGCCGCGTTCCTGATGGTCGCGACGATCACCGGCATCCTGATGGCTGGCTTCATGAACAACGGCGGTGGGGCCTGGGATAACGCCAAGAAGTTCATCGAAACCGGTGCGCACGGCGGCAAGAATTCCGACGCCCACAGGGCGGCCGTCGTCGGCGACACGGTTGGCGATCCCTTCAAGGACACGGCAGGACCGTCGTTGCACGTACTCATTAAACTGCTCTCAACGATTACCCTCGTGCTCGCACCGTTGTTCATCTAGACCTGACTCCAACCGGCGGTCCAGCAATGTCGGAATCGATCGGCAACACCGGCAAGGGCATGAAGCTGCATACCAAGATCCTCCTCGCCCTCGTCGTTGGCGGCGCGGTAGGGGTCGCGGCGAATCTGCAGCTCGGCGGGGATGCGGCCTCGGTGGTGTGGGTGAACAAGTATCTCGCGGGTCCGGCCGGGCAGATATTTCTGCGCCTGTTGTTCATGATCGTAATGCCGCTCGTTTTTGCGTCCATCGCGCTCGGCGTCGCCGGGCTCGGCGACCTGCGCAAGGTCGGACGCGTCGGCGGGAAAGCGATCGGCTACTTCATGGGCACGACCTTTCTGGCCGCCTCCTTCGGCCTCGCGCTTGTGCAAGTGGTCAAGCCGGGCTCGCGGGTTCCCGAGAGCGTCAAGGCCGAGTTGATGGCGACGTACGCCGATGACGCGTCTACGAAGATCGACCTGCAGGCCACCGGCGGCTTCGGGATCGAGACGTTTGTCAACATCGTCACGCGAAACCCGGTGAAATCAGCGGCTGACGGCGACATGCTGGGCGTGATCTTCTTTGCCCTGATGTTCGGGGCTGCGCTCACGCTGATGAACCCGGAACGCGCGAAGCCGATGATCGATGTCCTGAATGCCCTAAACGACGTCGTGATTCTGATAGTCGGGATGGCCATGAAGCTCGCACCGTTCGGTGTAGCCGGGCTCATATTTGGCGTGACGTCACGATTCGGCTTTGCGCTGCTGCAGCCACTCGCAGGCTACGTCCTGGTCGTGATGGGCGCGCTGATTTTGCACCTCGCGATCAATCTATCGCTCATTCTCCGCTTCGTGATGGGTATCAGCCCGGTGCTGTACTTCACACGCGTACGCTCGGCGCTCATCACGGCGTTTTCGACGAGCTCGAGCAGTGCGACCCTTCCGGCCGCGCTCAAGGCTGCGGAGGACGACCTTGGCGTTCCGCCGACGATCGCGGGCTTCGTGCTTCCGCTCGGATCGACGATGTGCATGAACGGCACGTCGATTTTCGAGGGAATCACGGTCATCTTTCTTTGCCAGGTGTTCGGCGTCGACCTTACGTTTGGCATGATGATCGTTGTCATCATCATGTCGGTGATCACGGCGATCGGGGCGGCCGGCGTTCCGGGCGGTTCCATTCCGCTTCTGGTTGGAATTCTGGCAATCGTGGGTGTGCCCGGTGAAGGCATCGCCATCGTCCTCGGCGTGGATCGCATTCTGGATATGAGCCGCACAACGGTGAATGTGGCCGGAGATATTTCTGCGACGCTTTTTGTCGCGAAATCTGAAGGTCTGTGGGATGCGAGCATGGTTCCAGTGAGGGAACGGGCGGCCTAACAAGCCGCAGCGACTGTTTATCGATCCATCGACATCGTGCGGGCTCGCGACGATGACGGCATCGTTGGCCCCGACGCGATCAACCCTTTAGTCTGCCGGCCATGAACTCCCTGTTCGCCCGCAAGCCGATCGCCGAGCTGGTGCCGGAGGGTTCAGAGGGCACGGGGCTCCGCCGCACGCTCACGACGATCGACCTCGTCGCACTGTCAATCGGTGCTGTGATCGGCGCCGGCATCTTTTCATCCATCGGCACCGCCGCCGCCGGACAGATGGCCGCCGACGGCGTGACGGTCATCCGGTACGGCGCCGGACCGGCGCTGGTCCTCTCCTTCCTGCTGCTTGGCGCTATTTGCGCGCTCGCGGCGCTCTGTTACGCCGAGTTGGCGGCCATGATTCCGCAGGCCGGGAGCGCATACGCCTACTCCTACGCGACGCTCGGCGAGGTCGTGGCGTGGATCATCGGCTGGGACCTGATCCTCGAGTACGCAGTCGGAAACGTGGCCGTGGCCATCAGCTGGAGCGGGTATTTCGTCTCACTCCTTTCGGGGTTCGGCATCGAGATCCCCGGCTGGCTTGCACATGGCTACCGTGAGATTCTTCTTGCCGCACCGGACTCGCCGCTCAAGGCTCTGATGACCGAGGCGCCGCAGATCGCCGGCATTCCGGTACTGCTCAACGTCCCGGCATTCCTGATCGTCGCGGCCATCACCTGGCTCCTGGTCATCGGCGTAAAGGAGAGCATGCGCGTCAACAAGGCGATGGTGATCGTCAAACTCGTCGTCCTGGCCGTGTTCATACTCGTCGGCGTTCAGCACATCGACATGGCCAACTACACGCCATACGCTCCAAACGGATTCCGCGGAATTCACCAGGGCGCAGCAATCGTCTTTTTCGCATACATCGGATTTGACGCCATTTCGACAGCCGCTGAGGAAACCAAGGATCCGCAACGCACCATGCCTCGGGGCATCCTCCTCGGCCTATTGGTATGCACGATCATCTACGTCGCCGTCGGGGCCGTTGCGACGGGCATCGTTCCCTACAAGCAGTTGCTGGCGAACGATCCGCTCGCCGCCGCATTCGACCAAGCTGGCCTGCAGCAGTTCACGTGGTTCATCTCGCTCGGAGCGGTAGTGGCGACTAGTGCCGTTCTCCTCGTGTTTCAGTACGGTGGGCCGCGGATCTTGATGGCGATGGCCCGCGACGGCCTCCTGCCCGCATGGGCGGCAAAGATCCATCCGAAGTACCGCACGCCCCACGTGATGACGATGTTCACCGGGGCGATTGTTGCCTGCTGGGCCCTGATCGGCGATGCCGGTGAAACGTATGACCTGACGAACATCGGTACGCTCTTCGCCTTTACGATCGTGGCGGTCGGTGTCATGGTGCTGCGAAAGCTCGAGCCGGACCGGCACCGGCCGTTCCGCATCAAGTACGTCTGGCTCGTGGCCAGCGTCGCCGCAGCTGCGTGCATCTTCGTGATGCTCGGGCTTCCGAGGCAGGCGTGGGAGCGGTTCGCCATCTGGCTGGCCCTTGGCCTCGCGGTCTACTTCCTGTATGGGCGCAAGCGTTCGCACCTGCGTCGCGCGCGCGATTCCGCGGCAGCCAGTGGTGGCGAGTAGCGGCGAATAGCGGCGAATAGCGGCGGCGTCCCGACCGCTTGAACCAGGAGAGCAGATGACCGGTAAGATCGTTTCGTTTCCGTCCAACGGACGAAGTGCGCAAGGGTATCTCGCACTTCCCGAATCCGGTAACGGTCCGGGACTCGTCGTCATTCAGGAGTGGTGGGGTCTTGTGGACCACATCACGGCACTCGCCGATCGATTCGCGGCCGCGGGTTTCGTCGCGCTCGCGCCGGACATGTATCACGGCGAAAAGACGACAAGCCCGGATCAGGCCGGAAAGCTCCTGATGGCGCTAAACATTGCTGCGGCCGGCAAGGATCTGCGGGGAGCGCTGAGTTACCTCCGGAACCACGACGCGGTGGCACCGAAAAAGACGGGCGTGCTCGGGTTCTGCATGGGCGGGCAGCTCGCGCTGTACGCTGCGCAGGAGCATCCTGACGTCGTCGACGCCGCGGTGGACTTCTACGGGATTCACCCGAAGGTGACCATCGAGCCCGCTCGCCTGAAGCCGCCGGTGCTCGGACATTTCGGGCTCAGGGACGAAAGCGTACCAACGGCCACGGTCGAGGCGCTTGCGGAGGCTGTTCGCAGTTCGGGCGGCACGTTCGAAATCCACCAGTATGACGCCGGCCACGCGTTCTTCAATGACTCGCGGCCGCAGGTGTTCGACGCGGATTGTGCGCGCGTCGCGTGGGACCGGACGCTGGCGTTTCTTGGCCGCCACCTGCGCGACTGAACTGGCGTTGGCGCGAAACCCGGGCCGCCACGACGACCTGGACGGCGCAGACTAGGGTTGTTGGACCGCTTCTTCAACGACGGCGCGCAGGATACTCATGAAGTCCTGAGCGTTGGTAACCACGCCCACCGCCTGGTGCGTGCCGCGGTCCTTCAGCTTGCTCACGAGAAACTCCGACGCGTCCACGGAAATCGTCGGGAGTTCGCGGAGAGTCTGGTCGGCGGCCTCGTAGTATGCGGGGAGCATGTTCCCTACGGCGATCGAATGCAGCGCCGTCGCCACCATCACGGCCATCGTAGCTCGCACACAGTGGGCGCGCATGGCGTCCTGCCCGGCAATCGCATCCGTGATGACGTCGGGAAGCGGTCCGTCGTCGCGAATCGATCCGCAGAGCACGAACGGCACGTGCTCGACGACACACGCGTGCATGATGCCTCCAGTGACAATGCCTGTTGTCACGGCGTCTGCGATCGAACCGGCACGCCGCACGGCGTTTATCGCGCGCATGTGCGCCGAGTGACCGCCCTCGGTCGGCGCGCCCTCGCTGGTCATTCCCAGTGTCGTGCCGACGACCGACGCCTCGATGTCGTGAACGGCGACGGCGTTGCCGGCGAGCACGGCCTGCACGAAACCATTGCGAATGAACCAGACCATATTGTCGCGCGCCCGAGAGTGTACGAGCGCCGGTCCGGCCACCCAGATGATATACCCGCCTCGCCGTTTCTCGTCGACGAGCATCTGGGCGAGGCGACCATAGTCGATCGGTTTCTCCCTGGAAACCTGACTCTGCATGAAATGGAAATCTCCGCCCGCCGCTCCAGGGGCGGTGAACCCCGACGCATGCACGAGCACTCCCTCACTTCCGTCTTCTGTTCGGCCCACAACTACCTCATCGCCGCGCTGCACGCGGCGCCCTTCACGCGCCCACCACGCGCCGTCCTCGTCGCGGACGAGGCACGCGTCCATGCGCGGTTGGCGCGGCATGGACCAGCTGCCGTCCGGGTTCTTGACGTATGTCGGCAGATTGGTCGTGGCGAAAAAACCGTCGGGCAGGACCCCGTCGCGCTCCACCCGCGCGGTCTGCGCCGCCGGAGCTTTGGTCAGCCGCGCCGTAGTGAAGTCCGGAACCCGATAGCCGGGCGTCTTGCGGGCCATCAGAGGATGCGCTTGCCGAACGCGCTCAGCGTGAGTTGCGCCGCGAGGTCGGCCGTGCGGTTATGCGTATCAATCACCGGGTTTACCTCGACGACATCGAGTCCCGCGAGCCGCCCCGTGTCGGCGAGGAGTTCCATCACGAGGTGTGCCTCGCGAAATGTCATGCCGCCGGGCACGGGGGTACCTACTCCAGGCGCCGCTGCAGGATCAACAACGTCGAGGTCCAAGGAAGCCCAGAGCGCCGTCGTCTCGCGAGAGGCGGAGGCAATGGCTTCGTTCACGACGGCGCGCACGCCGCGCTCATCGAGCGCGCGCATCGTAAATGTCGGAATCGACCAGGCCTCGATGTGGACACGCTCCGCATCATCCAGATCGCGAACGCCGAGCAAGGCGACGTCCGAAGCACGAATCGCCGGCGCTGGGCCAGCGACGCTCGCCAGCGGACCGTCGCCGTGTCCCAGCAGGTGGGCGAGCGGCATGCCGTGCACATTTCCGGACCTGGATGAGCTCGGTGTGTTCACGTCGCCGTGTGCGTCGATCCAGATCACACCGAGTCGGCCACCCTTCGCGGCGAAATGGGCCGCAGCGCCAGCGATTGAACCGGCCGCCACCGAATGATCGCCGCCCAGCACGATCGGTGTCCGGCCGGACTCGAGCGCTTCTCGCGTGCGTGCGGCGACGGTGGTGCAGACGTCCGTGATCGCTCCAAGAAACCGGGCGCCGCGCTGCGCGCCGCGGTCGGCGTCCTCGCGGAACGGTACTTCGACGTTTCCGGCGTCTTCAACCGTGTGGCCGATCGCCTCGAGTCGCTCGCGCAGATCCGCATAACGGACGGCGAACGGTCCCATATCCACACCGCGCCGTGTCGTGCCGAGGTCCATCGGGACGCCGATGATTCGAATCGTACTCATAGCTCATGCCCCTGCCGCTGAGCGGCGTGCTACCCGGATGGCCCCGCGCGCCGGAACTACCGGCTCGTGCCGCACCGCGGCCCCGGGAACAGCGCTTCGCAGCCGATGCTCGACGAGCTTTCGCAAGAACGATCCCGGGTGCATCAGGCCGCCTGAGAACGCCACTGGAACCGCGGCGCGCTCGTCTGCGAACAGGTCGCGGGCGAGCGTACGTACGTGCAAGACGAGCTCTTCGGCGGCAATCGCCAGAATAGAATTTGCTCTCAGGTCGCCGGTCGCGGCGACGGATGCGACGAGCGGAGCAACCTGCGCCAGCTGCTGTACCGTGGCGTTCGCTCCCCAGGACACAAGTTCTTCCACCTTTGCCAGCGTCAGCGAATGCAGGAGCGCACCGACAAGTGCGGTCTCCGGCTCACGGCCGTCAGCGGACGCCGTCACGACGCTGAGCGCGCGGCGGCCAATCCACGCGCCGCTCCCTTCGTCACCGCAGAAGAATCCCCAGCCGCCGCAGCGTGCCAGCTTGCCGGTCGGGCTGCGGCCATAACAAACGGAGCCGGTCCCGGCGATGAGCAGAATCCCGGCCTCGTCGCCGAACGCGTCTTCGAGCGCGACCACCGCGTCAGGGAGGACCACGAGTTCGTCCGTAAGATCGCGTTCCTGCATCTCGCCGAAGAACGCAGCGAACTCGGCGTCGCGCCCAACGCCGGCCACGCCGACGCAGATCGCAGACGGGCGCTGACCTGCCTTGTCGGCGGCTTCGAGCGCTTCCGCGATGAGCCCGGCGATCGTGGCGGCAGACTTCGCGGCGAGGCCCGGTCGCACCGCGCTCGCGCTGCCAACTATTGACGCCAAGTCTGCGCCACGGGCGCCAGCGACGGTGACTGTCGTCTTGCTTCCGCCGCCATCCACGCCAACGACCAATGTGCTCACGAACCGTGCCGGGTTGAGGATGATCTCATCATCACGGCCGACGCGGTTCCGGTCAAGACAGTAACCGACGTCCCAATCAGTACATACCACGGCCAGGCGATGGATTCGAGCGGGTGCAGCAGGGGGGCGAGCGGCGGAATCGCCGTTCCAATCAGCTTGGCGAATACCACAATCGCCATCGCGGCCAGGCCGACGCTCATTCCGGTAATTGCGTCGCGCTGCCGTGCGCGCGGAACGAAAATACCGAGGAAAAAGCCGCCGAGGAGCGCGCCGTACGTGAATGAGGCGATGGATAAGGCGATTACGACCACCGGTGTGCGCCCTTCCGGGTAAAGCAGGGCACCGAGGGTCAGCACGACGCCCCAGATCAGCGCAAATCGCTTGCCGGCCCGTAGCGTTTCCGGGTCGTCCGCGCTCCGGCCTGTGAGTGGCAGATAGATGTCGTGCGTGGTCGTCGCGGCGAGCGAGTTGATGGAGCCCGATTGAGTGCTCATCGCAGCCGCAACCACAGCAGCCACGATCAGGCCAAGAAGGCCGTGCGGCATCTGTTCGACGATAAACGTCGGAAAGACCGCATCAGTCGTGTCGAATGTCCGCGTCCCGAACGCCGACCACAGGCCGAGCCCGACGGCGAGGAAGAGCGCAAACTGAGCGAAAACAACGATTCCGCTGCCGATCACTGCGCGCTGCGCATCGCGTAGCGACCGTGCGGACAAGAGACGCTGGACGATGAGCTGGTCGGCGCCGTGCGATGCCATCGCGAGGAAGGCGCCTCCCAGGAGCCCGGCCCAAACTGTGTGCGGATTGCTGAGCGTGAACGAAAAGTCCAGGAGCTGCAGCTTGCCCGCGTCGCCCGCCAACGCGAGAATCCCACCCCAGCCGCCGACAGTCGAGCGGCCAAGGAGGTATAGCGCGGCCACTCCGCCAAGCAGATAGATCCCGGCCTGAATGAACTCAGTCCAGATGACTGCGCGCATTCCGCCGTAGTAGGTGTACAGCACCGTAACGAAGCCAAGTACGAGTATCGCGGTCGGCATCAGGTATTCGCGCGGCATTACGGGGCCGATGATCAGGGCAATCGGAATAGCCGTCGCGAAGATGCGCACCGAGTCGGCGAGCGCGCGGGTCGCGAGAAAAGTCACCGCCGTGAATCGACGCGTAGCCGGCCCAAAGCGCGTATCAAGCAGCGCGTACGCCGTGACCAGTTTGCCGTCCATATAGCGGGGTAGCAGCACCACGGCCACGACGATGCGGCCGAGAATGTACCCGGCGCAAATCTGAAGAAATCCGAGATTTCCGAGGTACGAGAGTCCCGGAATCGAGATGAACGTGAGTGCGCTCGTCTCTGTCGCGACGACTGAGAACATGACGGCCCACCACGGGATATCGCGGTCGGCAACGAAATACGTCGTCGCGTTCTTCTGGTTGCGGCCCACCCACAAACCGAACGCCGTGCTGCCGGCGAGGTACGCCAGCAGCACGGCGAAATCGATCCATCCAAATCGGCTAGCGCTCACCGGCCCCCTGGTCGGTCAGCCGCCGCACGGATGACTCGGCTCAGGCCGAAAAAGAACTGCCGCAACCGCAACCGCCGGTCGCGCTTGGATTCTTGAACGTGAAGCCAGAACCCTGCATCGACGTCACATAATCAACGGACATGCCGTTCATATACTGCATCGAAAACGGATCCACGAAGACCTTGAACCCGTCCTGCGCGACGATCGTGTCGTCGTCGGCCGGCTTGTCTTCGATCAGCAGGCTGTACTTGAAACCGGAGCAACCGCCCGGCTGCACGGAAACGCGAAGACCGCCAACCTCTGGCGAAACCTTCTCCATCTCCATGAACTTGCGAACTTCAACGGCCGCGGCCTCCGTCATCGTAACCGCGAGCTCGGGCTGACTCATCGTACTCATGTCCACCTCCATCTAGTCCGCAAGCGATGCGCGGACGGTATACATAACTATATCGTGCCCGACAACCGTTCTCAAGGAATCCTGCAGTTCATCGGGCTGGTGGCCATTTCTATCGGCCTCGGTTATGCCGCATGGACCGTGCTCTCCCGCCCAAAGCTGCGCCCGGGGCAGCTCCGGGTTGAGCGGGTCAGCCCAGCCAACGACAGCCTCGGATTCGTCTCCATGACCGCCGAGGGCGTCGATCTTGACGTCGTCGCCCCAGACGGGTCGCGCACGTCGACCCGTGCGGTGGACGCCGGCTCGCGAATCGCCGGCTCCGAATCGAGTGTCGATTGCCCTGGATTCTCCAACCCCGACGCGAAGGAGTCGGACTGCACGGCGAGCGTAAGTATCACTGCGCCGTCACCCGGCGATTACACTGTCATCGCGCGCTCCGCCGCCGTGCGCTTCGTGACGCTCAACGTTGGGTGGGCCACCGTGAGCCAGGCAAAACGCGGGGCGTTCGATGTTCGTCTTCAGATGGCGGGCAGTGGCGCCACCTCCTTTTCCATCATCGTGAGTCGAAATGCCGTCAGTCTGCGATCGGAACCGCGTACGGTTTCGCCCTAGCATGGTCGCTCGTTCCGTGGTTGCGCGCACAGCGATGCTGATTGCGGCGCTGGCAGTGGGCGCGCCCGTCATCGCAGCTCAGTCGGGCGACGCGGGGGCCGCAGCGGCGACGGCCGTTCGCGCATCGGCGCCCGAGGCCACGGCGGTGCGCGCTGACGGTCCGGTGCGCGTCGACGGACGGCTCGACGAGCAGGCGTGGCGCTCCGCGCGCGTGCTCGACGGCTTCGTGCAGAGTGAGCCGATCGAGGGTAATCCGGCGTCGGAACGTACGGAAGTGCGCGTGCTGTTCGACGCGAATGCGCTCTACGTCGGCGCCTGGCTCTTCGATCGCGACCCGGCGGCAATCGTCGTCGGCGAGACTCGCCGCGACGCGAGTCTCACCGACGCCGACGCCGTCAGCATCATTCTCGATACCTACCTCGATCGGCAGAACGGCTTCGTCTTTGCGACTACGCCGGCTGGCATCGAGTACGATGGCCAGGTGACGCGCGAGGGGCAGGGCGGTGCCGGCGCGCAAGTACGCCAGCAGCGCGGTGCCGGCGGCGGGTTCAACCTCAACTGGGACGGACGCTGGGAGGTCGCCACATCTCGCGATGGCGAGGGGTGGTATGCCGAGTTCCGGATTCCGTTTTCGACGCTTCGCTACGGGCGCGGCGGCAGCCAGCGTTGGGGCCTGAACGTCTCACGCACGATTCGGCGTCGCAACGAGGAAGCGTTCTGGGCGCCCGTGCCGCGGCAGTTTGACCTCCACCGCGTGTCGCTCGCGGGCCTGCTCGCCGGCGTCGACGCGCCCGCGCAGCGACTCCTGACCGTCACGCCGTACACGCTCGGCTCCACGCGCAAGGACTACGTCGCGGGTAGCCCGGCGTCCACGAAGGGTGAGTTTGGCGGCGATGCAAAAATCGGACTCAGCCAGAGCCTCACACTCGACCTCACGGTGAACACTGATTTTGCCCAGGTCGAAGTCGACGACGAGCAGATCAACCTCACGCGATTCCCGCTCTTCTTTCCGGAAAAGCGACCGTTCTTCCTCGAGAATGCCGGCACGTTCGCCGTGGGCACGCCGCAGTCCGTCGAGATGTTCTTCAGTCGTCGCATCGGAATCCAGAGCGGTGCCGAGGTTCCCATCCTCGGCGGCGGCCGCGTCACCGGGAAGCTCGGCAACTACACGATCGGCCTGCTCAACATGCAAGCCGACGAACTGCCGGCTCTGACCAATCCGGGAGTCACGGCGCCGATCGCTCCGCCGACGAACTTTGCCGTCGGGCGCATCATTCGCGACTTCAGGAACCGCACGCGACTGGGTGCGATGATCGTGAACCGCGCCAACACGGATGGTGCGTCCGACTACAACCGCACCTATGCAGCCGACGGCCGCCTCGGGATCGGTGCGCCGTTGACCTTCGACGCCTATGCAGCCCGGTCGGAACGGCCGGGAGTAGGCGCCGGCGCGTACGCGTACGGCGTGGCCGCGGCGTACACGAGCCGCAACTGGAACATCACGAGCTCGACGCGCGAGGTCGGCGCCGCGTTCAACCCGGGAGCTGGTTTTCTGTCCCGATCCTCGTACCGGTATCTCGCCGGGCGGATCCAGCGGAACGTACGATTCTCCGGCGTCACCTGGCTGCGCGAGTGGCGGCCGCATCTCCAGTACAGCGAGTTCTTTGGACTCGACGGGCTGAGCGAGACGCGACTGATCCATGTGGACAGCCACTTTGAGTTCCCAAACGGGGCGTTCTTCCAGCTGCCGGGGTTCAACCTGACCCGCGAAGGGATTCGGGAGCCGTTCACGATTGCCAAAGGTGTCGTGGTGCCGCCGGGCACCTACGACAACCCCGAATGGGGATTCGCCTACAACACCAACCTCAGCGCCCCGGTGTCGTTGCAGGGCCGCATCGACATCGGCGGATTCTACTCCGGGCGCCGGGCGGGAACGGGCTCAACGCTGAACATCCGGTCAGGCGATACGTTCACAAACAGCCTCCGCGTTGACTACTACGACGTCAGCCTGAAGGAAGGGAGTTTTACGACGCTGCTCTGGCGGTTGCGCACGGCGTATTCGTTCTCGCCTCGGCTCTACGTCCAGACGCTCCTCCAGTACAACCGGCAGAGCGAGACGTTCTCGAGCAATATCCGCTTCGGCTGGCTGAATACGGCCGGAACCGGGCTGTTTGTCGTGCTCAACAATCTCGAGAACATCGGCACGTTCGACCGGACGCAACTTCCCGAAGGGCCGCTGGAGCGCGCCCTACTCGTCAAGTTCACGCGGCTGATCAACTTCGGGGGCTGACCGCCTGCGTGGCGATCATCGGCCGGCAGTTCTCTGGAATAGCATCAGCCGCCTGACGTGCGCGCCTGCCAAGGGTCGTCTGAAGCTTCAACGCTGGCTGGCGAGCGCGCCCACCACCGCATCCGCCAACTGCTGTCGGACGCGCGAGATCTTCGTGTTCGCGCGAGTTGGATTGACGCGGTTGGTGAGCAGCACGATAAACAGGTCGTTTGCCGGGTCGATCCAGACGGAGGTTCCGGTAAAACCGGTGTGGCCGAACGCGGGGCGGCGGAGCAGGTGACCTGCGGAGTTGGTGCCGTTTGGCGTTTCCCAGCCGAGCGCGCGATTCGAAAATGTCGAGTCTTGCACCGTAGCGAATTGCCGAATGGTCGCCTCGTTGAATACGCGCGCGCCGTCGAGTATTCCACCGCCGAGGTAGGCACGAGCGAACCGCGCCATGTCGTGCCCGCTGCTGAAGAGTCCGGCATGAGCCGACACACCCCCAAGCGCAAAGGCGTTTTCGTCGTGCACTTCACCGCGCAGATGGCGCTGGCGCCACGGATCGATCTCGGTCGGCGCGATGCGGGCGGAGTCGGATGCCGCCGGCAGGTACCGCGTGTCGGCCATGCCGAGCGGGCCGAAGACGTTCCTGGCGGCATAGGCGTCGAGGCGCTCGCCTGAAACTGCCCGCACGATTTCGCCGAGCAGGATCGCGCCAAGGTCGGAGTACACCATGCGGACGCCGGGAAACGTGTCGAGTGGTGTGGCATACACCAGCTGCATGGCCGACCCTGGATCGGTGGCTTCCTTGTAGACAGGACGCCATGCGGGGAGCCCGGACGCGTGGGTGAGGAGGTGGCGAACGGTCACGCGTTCCTTGTTCGCGCCGGTCCACGTCGGGAGGTATCGCTGCACCGGTGCATCGAGCGACACGCGGTTGCGTTCCACGAGCTGCATCATGGCGGACGTGAGTGCGACCACCTTCGTGAGCGACGCCATGTCCCAGAGCGAGTGAGGGCCCGGCGTCGGCGACGGTGCCCGGTCCAGGTGGCCCGCACCGTATTCGGCGAGTACGCCTGAGCGGCGTCCGACGATCGCGTACGCGCCCGGAAAGGCGCTGTCGCGCACAGCGGCGTCCAGGACTGATCTCAGGGTGTCGGCGAGGGTACGTGCCCGGGGTGCGGCTCCGACGCCACCACTGCCGTCCCGGCCAACGAACTGGCGCACCAGTCCGTCGCCGCGCGCAAAGAATCCGGGGAGGCTGACCGGGCTGCGTCCGCCAATCGCGGCCCCGGTGAAGGCGCGAGCCGCGGCGACCTCCAGAGCCGGCCCGCGTCCGAAGGTCGCCAGATAGCCGCCGACGCGAGGAATCTCGCGGATGACATACGGGTTTCCGCTGGCGGCGACGACCACGTCGCGCGTCGTTGCGATCGAGTCGAGCCATGCGGCGAACTGCGGTGAGAGCGCAAACCGCCCTTCGCCTTCAACCGCGCGCACGAGCGTATGGACGACGAGTCGGTCGCCGTTAGTCCCAATCGAGTCGAGTTGGGGCCGCGCAGTCGCCGGAGTCACGCGAACCACACGCGCCGTCGTGATCGTCCGCCGGAATTCCGCCGCGAAGTCGCGCCCGGCACGGACGTCCTGCTCTCCCGCATAGAGCACGACGGTTGTCGCGGGTCCGTCGCGGAGCGGGATGAGTGATCGATCATCGCGCAACAGAGTGGCGGCTTCCTGAGCGATGCGGAGTGCGGACGACCGATTGGCGGCGGATCCGACGGCCACTCGGAGCGAATCGAGCGAAACGATCGGACGTTGGGCCGCGTCCGTGCGAGCCTTCACCTCGAGCACGCGCCGTGCCGATTCGTCAATGCGCGCAGCGGGGATCTCTCCGCTCGCGACCGCCGCGACTACAGCGTCAATAGCGCGTCGGGTGTCGGTCGGCATCAGGAGGATGTCGCTCCCGGCGAGTACGGCCAGCACCGCGCTGCGCTCGACGTCGTATCCATCGCCAATCCCCTGCATCGTCAGCGCGTCGGTCACGCTCAGGCCGCGGAACCCGAGCGCGTCGCGCAAAAGTCCCGTCATGATCGCGGGAGCAAGTGTTGCCGGAACGGAATCGCCGGACACCGCGGGAAGAGCGATGTGCGCGCTCATCACGCCGGCAACTCCCGCACCGATCGCCGCACGAAATGGCGCAAGTTCCACAGCCTGCAGACGCGCGCGGTCGCTGCGGACAACCGGGAGCGCGAGGTGTGAATCGGTGTCGGTGTCACCGTGCCCCGGGAAGTGTTTTGCCGTCGCGGCAACGCCGGCTGACTGAAGTCCGCGCACAAATGCCGCGGAGAGCCGCGCCACCGAAGCGGGATCCTCGCCGAAGCTCCGGGTGTTGATCACGGGGTTCGCGGGATTGTTGTTCACGTCAACGACTGGAGCGAACACGAGATGAATGCCGATTGCACGCGCCTCCACTCCCGTGATACGGCCCGCCTCTTCAGCGTTGGCGTCGCGTCCGGTCGCGCCGATCGCCATCGCACTCGGCAGGATCGTCGCGCTTCCCGCGGTGTATTGTGACGGTGTGAACGCGCCGCCTTCGAGTCGTCCCAGTCCAGGTTCCAGATCGCTCGCGATGAGCAGCGGTATCCGCGATGCCCGCTGCAGATCGTTCACCTTCGCCGCAACTTCGATGGGCGAGCCAAGCGACATCACTACGCCGCCGACATGATCGTCTGTCACCCACGCGCGGGCTTGCATGTACGAGCTGTCGGTCGTGCTTGTGTAGTCACCGAGCACCCACACCATCACCATCTGGGCGACGCGATCTCGAAGCGTGAGCGCCGCGAGTGTGCGATCCACCCAGCGCCGCGAAGCCGCATCGAGTGGTGTAGCAGGGGCGGCGGCGGCTCCCGAATTCGATTCCGCCAGCGCCGACCGGCCGGCGAGTGCGCATCCTCCGACTACCACCGCACACCCAAGCGCCGCGGCGATTCGCACCGCGTGGTCCACGCGGCCACGCACGCCACGCTTGGCGCGTGCATCGCCCTGACTCTGGTTGCGATGCCCACCGCGGTGTTCGCACAAGCCAGCGATCAGCGTGCGCAGGAACGCCTCCTTCCGGGGATTAGCGTATTGCTCGACGAGCAGGTGTCGCTCGTCCGCAATCGACGCATTGCGCTCATCGTTGATCCTTCGGTCCGCGACGATCGCGGCAGGGCCGTCGAGGCGCTGCTCACGCGTGACCGGCGTGCCAGCGGCGCGCGGGTTGAGGTGGTCGCGACGGTGCACGTTGCGAGCGGTGACCGCGGTATGGCCGCCGACACCATCGAAGCCCGGCGCGTTCGCACCTTGATCGATTCTCTCGCGGCACCGCTCGAAGCCATCGTCGTTGACGTGCAGGACCGCGGCACGCGCAGCGGGCCTGCGCCCTGGGTCGTTCTCGCAATGCTTCATGCTTCGACTCGGCGCGACATTCCGATCATCGTGCTCGATCGCCCGAATCCGCTGACTGGCGAACATACGGAGGGGCCGGCGGCTGACTCGGTGGCTTGGGCATCGGAGGCATTATACGGACTCCCATCGAGACACGGAATGACCATCGGCGAGATAGCCCTCTGGTTCAACGAAGTTGGGCAAATCGGCGCGTCGCTGACTGTTGTTCCGGTTCGCGGGTGGAGACGGTCGTTGTGGCCGACTGATCTGGGAGCGGCGATCGCTAAGATTGACGGGTCTGACACCCGCGCCGAATCGCTCATCCTCTCCGGAGCTTTTGCGCCGTTCGACGCAACGAACCTCCGGGTTCATCGTCACGACAATCGTTCGATCCGGATTGGCGCCGGATGGCTCGACGCGAACCGATTGGCCCAGACCCTTGGTGACCGGCTGATGCCCGGAGTGCGGTACACGGCGTCGCGGGACCGATTCGTCGATAGCTCCGGCCGGTCCGTCACGCTGCCATCGTTGCGGATCGAGATCACCGATCGCGACCGCGCCTCGGGGTGGCGGGTGATGGCTGCCGTGCTCGCGACGGTGCGCGCCGCCCATCGGGACTCACTCTCCTTCGACGGAACGGCGTTTGACTTCAGCACGGGGACGCCGCGCCTGAGGGCTGCGATCGAAGCCGGTGAGGACTCTGACGCGCTGGTCGACGATGCGCTCGGCACAGTGATCGGCTTCAGGCGAAGAGTGCGGCAGCTGCTGCTATACAGGTAACAGATCGGCAGCTCTCGGGCATGGCCCGTCCGTAGCTGCCGCTGCTCGATCCCGAAGGTTATTCTTCCCACTCAAGGGCGGGGGCTTATTCGCGCGTACGTTGTGGCGCGGCAAGGACTTGAGCCCGGCGCTCCAACATTCTTCAACCCACGCAATGTCGGCCTTCTGGGAACGGCTCAAGAAGGGCTATCTCAGTCTGTTTGATCCCCTCGCTGACGCGCTCGTCGCTCGGCGAGTGCATCCGAACGTCATCACGACCGTAGGCCTCGTGTCAACGCTGGTGGCGGCGGGGTTCTTTGCATCCGGTCACATCAGCATCGGTGGCTGGGTGCTCGGCCTCACCGCGATTTTCGACGCGCTCGACGGTACGGTCGCCCGGCGTACTGGCCAGGCGTCGGTGTTCGGCGCGTTCTACGACTCGACCCTTGACCGCATTGCCGACGGAGCAGCGCTGGGTGGACTCGCCATCTTTTGGGCTGCCAATACGCCGCGGCACTCCCTCTGGATGGTCGGCGTTTGCCTGTTCGCCATCATCGGAGCGTATTTGACGTCGTATACGCGTGCGCGCGCTGAGGGCCTTGGACTCGACGCTCGCGTCGGTCTCGTGCAGCGGGCCGAGCGCGTCGTGCTACTCTCCGTGCCACAGGCGTTTTTCGGGCTTGCCTTCGACGGTCTTGTGCTGAAGTTCATTGTCGTACTGCTGGCGATCACATCATGGATTACCGTGGCTCAGCGCATGCTGTATGTACGGCGGGCCACGGCAACACTCTCGCAAACATCTTCGAAATGACCACAAACGCTGATTCGCGCCAACCCATAAAGCCCGCTACCGGAAAACTTGGCATCCTGACGCCAGGCCTTGGTGCCGTCGCGACCACATTCATGGCTGGTGTCGAGAGCATTCGGCGCGGCAAGAGCTCGCCCATCGGATCGCTCACGCAGATGGCCACCGTTCGGCTTGGTAAGCGGACGGAGAACAGGTCTCCGCTGATCAAGGACTTCGTGCCGCTGGCCTCGCTCGATGATCTGGTGTTCGGTGCGTGGGATCCGATTCCCGACGACGCCCTCACCGCTGCCCGCAAGGCCGGTGTGCTCGAGGCGTCCGATCTCGATCGCGTCGCCGAGTTTCTCGCGGCCATCAAGCCGATGCCGGCTGTGTTCGATAACAAGTACGTGACGCGCATCAACGGGTCGAACGTAAAGACGGGCAAGACCAAGCGCGATCTGGCCGAGCAGCTCCGCCAGGACATGCGCGACTTCAAGGCGAAGCACGGTCTCGACCGCCTGGTGATCGTGTGGTGTGCGTCGACCGAGATTTTCATAAAGCATGGGGCCGCGCACGCGTCGATAGAGGCGTTCGAGAAGACCATGGACGCCAACGACGATGACATTGCGCCGTCGATGCTGTATGCCTGGGCCGCGATCATGGAAGGCGTTCCGTTCGCCAACGGCGCGCCGAACCTGACCGTCGACGCGCCGGCGCTGGTCCAGCTCGCCAGCGATCGGGGAGTCCCGATTTCCGGCAAGGATTTCAAGACCGGGCAGACGTGGATGAAGACCATCATCGCGCCCGGGCTCAAGGCGAGAATGCTCGGTCTGCGTGGCTGGTACTCCACCAACATCCTCGGCAACCGCGACGGCGAGGTGCTGGACGATCCGGCGTCGTTCAAGACGAAGGAAGAATCCAAGCTCTCGGTCTTGCACACGATCCTTCAGCCCGATGTGTATCCGGAGCTGTACAAGGACTTTACCCACGTGGTGCGAATCAACTACTACCCGCCACGCGGAGACAACAAGGAAGGGTGGGACAACATCGACATCGTCGGATGGATGAACTATCCGATGCAGATCAAGATCAATTTCCTGTGCCGCGACTCGATTCTGGCAGCTCCAATCGTACTCGACCTCGCACTGTTCAGTGACTTCGCACACCGAGCCGGGATGAAGGGGATTCAGGAATGGTTAAGTTTCTATTACAAGTCTCCGATGGCCGCTCCCGGACTCCAACCGGAACATGATCTTTTCATTCAACAGACGAAGCTCAAGAACACGCTTCGTCACCTGATGGGTGAGGATCAGATCACGCACCTCGGAATGGAGTACTACCCATGACCCAGTCGGTACGACGTGAGAGTCAGTTGGGGCGTTTAGGGCGACGGGCTGCGACGAAATTTGTTGTCCTCGGCGCGGTGTTGGGCGCGTGCGCACCGGCGCCGGAACGCGACAAATCCGAGCGTCTGTGGACAGACGACTACGAGATTCGGGTGCTGTCGGACCCGTTGCCGCCCCGCGCTCAAGATCCGACGCTGTACACCATATACGTTCGCGACAAGAAGACGCGCGAGCCCATCGTTGGTGGCGAGGGGCGCATTTTTGCGACCAACTCCGACAAGCACAGCGTTTGGCAGGGATTCGCGTATGGGCCTGAGGTCGGCACGTATCACTCACGCCTCAAGTTCATCACCGCCGGCGAATGGGCGATGGGTGTGCAGTTCCGTCGCGACTCTACGACGGCCCTCCAGCAATCGCTCGACTGGCGCCAGCGTGTGGAAGCGGCCACGCCGCTCGGTCAACCGGACGCCGACAAATGAAGCACTTCCATCGGACCTCCGTACTCCCGGACGCCGTGCTCGCCGCGGCGGACGCGTTCTTCCCGACCATCGGCCTCAAGCCGACCGCGACGACTGCGCGTACACGTTCGTGGGAAGGATCGGTAGGCGCTCTCGAGCCACTTAGCACGCTCACGATCAAGGTGAGAATGGAAGGCGGTCACTACGCCTTCGTCGAAGCGCATTCATCGGCGCCGGGCGAGAGCCGTCTCGATCGCAATGTCAAGAAATTCTTCGTCCAACTGCACCGGATGTCGGACGCGCGGCACGCGATTACCGCCGCGTACTGACCTGAAATGGATGTGGGGCACGGCCACATGAAGGACGGTGGGGCTGCGACCGAAACGACAGCAGCAGCTGTTCCGCGCAGTCGGCGGGTGGCAATCGGCTGTTTCACGGCAGTACTTGGCGTGATGAGCGGCGGCATGATCGCCGTCCTCATTTCGAAGTTCGTCGCGTTCGTCACACGGGCTCCGTCGTGTGCGGGAATTCCGACGTGCAACTGGCATATCTACTGGCTGGTCGGTGCCGCGGTCGGAGGGATTTCGTTGTCGTGGCTTGCTGTGTGGACGCTTGGCAAACCCAAGCGTTCTGATTCCGCGTGATATCGGAAAGACTCGCACAGGGAAGGAAGAGTGGCTCGAGTTGACATCCTGATGCCCCAGATGGGGGAATCGATCGCCGAGGGTACGGTCTCGCGCTGGCTGAAGAAAGTCGGCGACGAGATCAAACGCGACGAGCCCATATTCGAAATTTCGACGGACAAAGTTGACGCCGAGATACCATCGCCGTCGGCTGGTGTGCTCGCCGAAATCATCGTTGGCGAAGGGAAGACTGTCGAAGTCGACGCGGTGGTCGCCAGGATTGAAACTGAAATGGGCGCGCTGGTCGCTGCTGCCGCGCCGGCTGCTGCGCCGGCTGCTGCAGCTCAAACTGCGCCGGCGGCCCCAGCGGGTAGCGCGTCGGCCGGCGCCACGGCTCCCTTAGGCCCGCCCGCGACCAAGAGCGCTGCGCCGGTGCGCACGCCGCACGACGAACCGGGGAACGGTGCGTCGCTCAACGATCGGCTGCGAACAAAGAGCTCGCCGCTGGTGCGCCGTATCGCGGCAGAACACGGGGTGGAAATTTCGCAGCTGAGCGGCAGCGGTATCGCTGGACGGGTCACCAAGCGTGACATCCTGGGGTTCATCGAAAGCGGAGCCGTGGCCGGTGCTCCGGAGTCGCG
>JAQBYI010000111.1 GCA_027622655.1 Gemmatimonadota bacterium
CAAAGTCCAGCACCTTCACCGTGCCGTCTGGACGCACCTTGATGTTGGCGGGCTTCAGATCGCGATGGATGATGCCTTGCTCGTGCGCGGCTTCGAGCGCTTCGGCGATCTGCTTCGCGATGGGCAGCGCCTCGTCCACTGGGATGGCGCCCTGCGCGATGCGGTCGGCGAGCGTCGGTCCTTCGACCAGCTCCATGACGAGCGCCTTGATGCCGTCCGACTCTTCGAGGCCGTGGATCTGTGCAATGTTCGGATGGTTCAGCGCGGCGAGCGTCTTCGCTTCACGCTGGAAGCGGGCAATGCGGTCGGGATCACCGGCGAGGGACGTGGGCAGGACCTTGATCGCGACATCGCGGTCAAGCTTCGTGTCCCGCGCCCGATACACCTCCCCCATCCCGCCCACGCCGATCTGGGCGGTGATCTCATACGGGCCGAGGCGGGTGCCGGACGTTGATATGGCTGTCTTCTGTCAACTGGGCAGATTTCTCCCGACCTCACGGTGTGAGTTCCTTTCTCAGCATGCTCTTTCCGTGCTGTTCGTTCTTCAGGTCCATCTGGTCGGCGGCACCGCGTTCTAGCGACGGTTGACGCTGCTGATATCCGCGGGTTGGGTACCGCCCAGACTGTGGTTCGTCGCGGAGCTGCCTCGCCCTAGGCACGGACGTATCGAGGGTGCTGATGTCCATAACGTCTCCGAGGGTTCTCCACCTGGCCGCGATGCCGCCGACCTGACGGACCTGATTGCCGCGTCGCTACGCGGGGGGCGGCGGCACCTCCCGTGCGATCGCCCAGATGAAGCCCGTCAGCTCCCGCGCAATCGCGGTCGCCACTTTGGGTTTCGCTTTCCCGCGCGCGGCCAGTTTCCGAAAGCGTGCTGTCAGGCGGAGTTGCGCCTTCCAGGCGATGTCACACACCGCCTTCGGCAGCGCTTCTTGCCGATACAGCATCTGCCGTCCAATCCGTGGAATCCCTTGATACGCCCACGCGGCTTCGGCCAGCAAGCGCCGCGCGTGCGGATTGCCGGCCTTGGTGATCCCACCGCGTCGCACGCTGGGCCCGCTCGAGTACTCCGACGGCACGAGCCCGAGGAACGCCATGAGCTGGCGCGGATGCGTAAACCGGCGAATGTCGCCGACCTCCGAGACGAGGCCCACGGCCGTCACAAACGACACGCCGCGCAGCGCCTGCAATGCGTCCACGACCGGCGCCCAGCGCCACGCAGGGGTGAGCTGCCGGAGTTGGTCGGTGAGGCGCTCGACGCGGCGTTCGGTTTCATCGATCGTGTCGCGGTACTCCTGCAGCGCGATGTGTTGCGGGGCCAGCGGAAAACTGAGGTCGGCCAACCAGCGGCGATAGGGGCGGGTCCAGCCGGCGCGACCCGGATACCGCCGCCCTTGCCGGAGCAAGAACGCCTTGAGGCGATGCTTCGCCTGCGTGCTCAGGCCCACCGCATCTTCCCGCGCCCGCACGAGATCGCGCAGGGCTTCGTCGTCCGGGGTGGGAATATAGATCGCCGTGAGCTCGCCGGCACGATGCAACCGGGCCAGGGCGTCGCCATCGCGCCGATCCGTCTTGATCCGATCGCCGCTGCGTTTCGGCATGCTCGAGGGATTGACCACGACGCAGTCTTCCCCTTGGGCCGTGAGATAGCGGTGGATCCCAAACCCGCAGGGGCCGGCCTCATACACGAAGCGCAACCGGCGGGTCGGTGCCCGCAGCGCCCGGACGACCTTCGCTACGGCCTCCAGGTCGCCGGGGATCACCCCATAGTGCCGCACTTCACCCTGTCGCCCCTCCTCCGCGAGCGAGACATCGATCGTTTCCTTGTGGACATCCATCCCCACGAACATGCTACGTTTTGCCATGGCCTGCCTCCGTTGTATGTGGCACGGCGCGACACCTTCATTGGCGTCGCGTAATCCACGATCTACTACGTGAGGCAGGTCTCTGCTGAGACAGCCATACTGTCTAGGAGCCGATCCGATCATCGGCGCAATGATGATGCGCGCACTTGAACGAGGAGAGCGCCTTGAAGGCTTCTACGTTCGGGAAGAACAGAAGGCACACGGAACCAAGGATCTCATCGCGAACGTGCCCCCACCTGGCACCAAGGTGGTTATCGTCGATGATGTCGTCACGACTGGAAAGTCGGTGATGGACGCCATCAAGGCCGCACGCGGCGCTGACTGCGACATCGTCGGTGTCATCGTTCTTATGGACCGCCGGGAGCAGGGTGGTGAAGCGGCCATTCGAGCGCTCGTTCCAAACTATCACGCGATCTACACTCGCAATGACTTTCCAGAGATCGGTGAGGCCGAGGCTTGGGATACGCCGACATCAAAGCAGTACTCGGCCGCGGGTTCTCGGTAAGCACGCTCAACGAGATCACACGCCTCGGCCACGACCTTCTTGGTTCCGATGCCACGGTGCGGCATCCAGCAGCAGCATACGTACTCGCAGCTACCGCTCAGAAGATCGCGTGGCACTTGGAGGGCCAGCCCCTCCGTGATGACGCGGCTGAAATCATCGAAGCCCATCTCGGGCCGAAGATGGAAGCCGTGATTAAGGCTGCCGATTCGGATGCTGACGCGCTCACCTCTGCACTAGATGATCTGGCCAGAGCGTACTCGGATACGGTTTCGTTTCTTGGGAGTGGCGTAGATGGCAACCAGTGACCAAAAAACGGCCATCGAATTGGCTGACAGACTGGTCGAGACGGCGAAGTCCATAGCAGAAAGCGTAAGGAAGCGCCCAGACGATAGCCCTTTGTTGAAGGATACGTGCGAGCGCCTGGGGAGGGTCATCGACGAATTAGTGACGGTTGTTCGCCCCTAGAGACCTGCTACACTGACGCATGGCCAGCCGCAAGCGCGCCGCCGGATACTACGAAGGCCCCGAAGCTGCCTGGCGCATGGAGCACGCCTTAGGGCGCATCATG
>JAQBYI010000058.1 GCA_027622655.1 Gemmatimonadota bacterium
CGGTGTGCGGGCGGTGTGCGGGCGGTGTGCGGGCGGTGTGCGGGCGGTGTGCGGGCGGTGTGCGGGCGGGGGCGATCGCGGCATGTCAAAACGCCGTCCAACCGTCCTATTTCGACCGTTCATCGCATATCTTAGGGCCATTCGCTGCAGGCCGAGAGCTGCTTCCGGCTGAACGGTCGTGTTTGTGTAGCCGCTGGACTTCGGCGGTTGTTTGGCCATACTATCACCCTGTGGCGAAGCGCCAATGCTCAGACTATCGCCGACGGCCAGGACCGGTTACCCGCATGACGTACGTGCCCGCTTTCTCACCTGTACCAGAGGGGTAGCGTGAAGTCAGAGCCCGGGCCCATTCACAGCGATGACCCCCTGCGCGTATTGCTGGTGGATGACGACCCGATGGCGCGCCGGCGTGCAGCCCGGTTGCTCAAGAAGATTGGCGCAGCTGAGGTTGTCGGCGAAGCCGCCGATGCGCGCGAGGCAATCGCTGCGGTACACAAGCTGAATCCCGACGTCGTCCTGCTCGACATCGAAATGCCCGGTGATGATGGTTTTTCGGTTGCGGACGCGCTCGAAGCCAACGAGGCTCCGTACATCATATTTCTGACCGCGTACGACCGGTACGCCGTGGAGGCGTTCCAGCACAAAGCGCTCGACTACGTGCTCAAACCCGCAGCGCCGGACCGACTGGCTGAAGCGCTCGAACGCGCGCGCGCGCAGCGCGACGCCCGCAAGCTCTTGCTGTGGGCGACCGGGGTCCAGAGTGCTATCGGAGAAGGCTCGGCGCCAGGCGATCCAGGCAGCGACTACCTGACGGAAATCATGGTGCGCGTTGCCATGCGCGACGTGCTCGTGCAGGTAAACGAGATCGATTGGATTGAAGCCGATTCGTACTATGCCCGCCTGCACGTTGGCGCGAAGGAGTACCTCCTCCGGGAACCACTGCAAGCACTGGAGAGCCGATTGCATCCGGAGCGATTCGTGCGTGTGCACCGGTCGGCAATAGTGAATATCAAGCGCGTGCGCGAGGTGAGATACGAACGCACCGGCGAACGGGTGATCGTGCTGTCCACCGGCGCGCGTGTGCGCGTCAGCCGCAACCGATGGCGCGACTTTTCTTTACAGTTGCGCGATCGTACGCGCGTCACGCCACCCCACAACCCGGCGTGAGGGACGGGGCGAGGGCGGTGCCGGCGGGCCCCAACGCGGGCCCCAACGCGGGCCCCAACGCGGGCCCCAACGCGGGCCCCAACGCGGGCCCCAACGCAGCCCCGAGCGCAGCGCGAGTCCGCCGCGAAGTGCCGTTGGCCACGCACGCGAAGCTCGCGGTGCTCACGATGGGCCTCGTTGCGGCGTTCGTCTGGTGGCGACTCTCGGCGCAGCGACATCGTGTCGAGTCTTACTGGTCGCTCCCGCTATCAGGAAGCGCTTCATTGATTCGTATACGAGCGGACGATTGGATCACGGCACACCGGCACTCCGCCGACGTTCTCGGCGCGCTAGCCGCGCGCGGCCGCGGCCCCGGAAGTGCGTTCGAGGTAGCGCTGGGTGTTGCTCTCGCCGATAGCGACGTGCCGTTCATTACCATTCGTGATCGCGCCACTCTAGTTAGATGCACCGGCGTACCGCTTGCCACGAGTTGCGTGCCGGGTTCGTCGGAGTTCGACGTTCCCTCGCCCCAGCACCCGCAGGCGCGGCGCGTACGCGAGATGGCTGACGGACGTGCCCTCGTGCCGATCGCTGCGAGCATCCCGGCGCACGACGGTGTGGCCGAGGGTGTACTCACCATCTGGATGGATCCCGAACACGTGCTGCTCCCTCGTCTACTGCGCACCCGGGGGGGGAGTTTTCCGGCGGCCCGCACGATCTTCGTCCACCGCACCGCCGATTCGGCCACGATACTCACCGGCGGGCAAGGCGGCGCGCCCGTTCGGCGGACGCGACTTGCGTTGCGAAATCTTCCGCCGCTTCTGACTGAGCCGTGGCTGGATAACTCACTTTTCGTCAGCACGGGACTGGACAGCAGCGACGTACTGGCCGCGCGCGTGTCGATTCCGCGGCTTCGCTGGCAGGTGTACCGAGTGCTGCCCGCGGCGGCAGCGTACGCACCGTTTCGCGCGGACTCGACGACCGAAGCTGTGTTGGCGTTCGTCCTCGGATCGTTCGTGGTTGGCGTAGTCGTGTGGACCGTCGCCGGGCGCCGCGAGCAGCTTGCGCGCGCCGAACTGCTTCAGGTCAGGCTCGACAGCCTTCAGGCGCAGCTTCGGCCCCACTTCCTGTTCAACGCGCTCAACACGATTGCGACGCTCGTGCATGAAGATGCTGACGCAGCTGAAGCGATGCTGATCAAGCTCGCCGAGCTGCTCCGCCTCAGCCTCGAACACGCCGAAGACGCCGAGATCCCGCTCCGAAGCGAAATCGAGATTCTCGACGCGTACTTTGCGGTCGAGCGTGTGCGCTTCGGCCCGGCACTTCGCGTCACGAAAGAGATCGACCCCGATTCGCTCGAAGTGCCGGTGCCGCGTTGGATCCTGCAACCGCTGGCGGAAAACGCGATCAAGCATGGAGCGGCATACGCGCGGGGGGAAGTCGCAATGGAACTGACCGTGCGCCGTACCCGCGATGCGCTTGAGATCTCGTTCGTCGATGACGGTCCGAATCCGCTCGATGCCGCGATTCTGGAGGGCACAGGCCTGAGCAACACACGTCGTCGCCTGGCAACGCTGTACGGTCCGCAGGCATCACTGACGCTCCGCACGCGCGCCGAAGGCGGTACGGAGGCGTTGCTGGGGATCCCAGTCCCCGACGGCTTCCCGGTGCTCGGCACCGCTGAACACGAAATCCGTGATGCACTCGGCCGGCAGGCGCACGCGCCGCCGGCAGCGAAGTGGTCTGCCAATCCTCACGATGGCGCCGCCCCGAGGTAGGCGTCGGTCCTGACGGTTACGCTGCAGCGGCATTGCACGGAGCGTAGCCGGTGCCTCGGCGGAGGTGGCGCGCAATGCACCTATCGGTAGACTTCGGGCAATGCTTCGCAGCCATACGCCCTCCACTCGCCTGACGATCGGCTCGCCGCGACAACAAGCGACCGCCATTGCGCCTGGGTGCATCGGCAACTTCGGCCCGGGTCTCGACATACTGGGAGTTGCCGTAAGCGGCCCCGGAGACCGCGTGACCGCCGTTCGCGCCGAATCGGCGGGCGTGACGATCGATGATGCGGGCCATCCCGACCTACCGAACGATCCGACGAAGAACACGGCCGGCATTGCCGCGCAAGAAGTGCTTCGCCGGTCCGGGGCGGATGTCGGAGTGCGGCTCACCATTGTGAAGGGGCTTCCCTTGGCGGGTGGACAGGGTGGGAGTGCGGCATCAGCCGTTGCGGCCGCCGTCGCCACTAACCGCCTGCTGGGCGGACCGCTCGACATTCCCGGTTTGATCGAGAGTGCGGTCGAAGCGGAAGCCGTGGTCAGTGGCCGCCACGCCGACAACGTCGCACCACAACTGCTCGGCGGCGTGGTCCTCGTGAGATCTATGGATCCGATGGATGTCGTGCAGCTCGCTAGCCCGTCGGAGCTGCGCATCGTGCTGGTTCAGCCCGACCAAAAGCTGCTCACGGCCGACGCGCGCTCGGTGCTGCCGCAATTCATTGCGCGCTCGGTCGTTATCCGACAACTCGGCAACGTCGCCGCAATCGTGGCCGCGCTCGAGTCCGACGACCTCGCGATGCTCGGGCGCGCGATGGATGACCAAATCGCCGAGCCCGCACGGGCGCAGCTCCTCCCCGGGTTCGATGAGGCGAAAGCGGCCGCGAGGGCCGCCGGCGCACTCGGCGGCTCCATATCCGGTGCCGGTCCGACCAGTTTCTGGCTCGCCGGGGACGACGTCACGGCGCGGCGCGTCATGGACGGCGTGCGCGCGAGCTACTCCGCCCTCGGCATCGACTGTGCAGTGCGCGTCACGAGAATCGCGCAGGCCGGCGCACTCGACCTTCCCGAAGACGCAACTACGGCGTAGGTGCCGCGTCATGGCTGCACGGTTCGTAATCTGAGCGCCGTTTGACGAACGTCTTTCTCCCTTCCGGAGCGCCGTCGCTTCTGGCATGCGACCATTGCGCAACCACGTGGCCGGCCGATCGCCATGCCACAGCGTGCACGGACTGCGGATCACTCCTGGAGGTAGTGCACGCCCGGCCCGACGTTGACGCAGCGACACTCGCTGAGCGTTTTGCAGCCCGTCGTTTCGCTGCCACGGCGACACATGATCGCAGCGGTGTCTGGCGCTTCCGCGAGCTCGTGATGCCGGATTCAGCGGCTCCGGTGACTTGGCCCGAAGGCAACACGCCGCTCGTGGAGCGGGATGCTGTTCGCGAATTCACCGGCGTCCGGCGCCTTTCGCTCAAGCACGAAGGAATGAACCCCACCGGAAGCTTCAAGGACCGGGGAATGACGGTCGCCGTGACCGATGCCGTGCGCTGCGGCGCACGAGCGGTGGCGTGTGCGAGCACGGGAAACACCGCTGCATCGCTTGCTGCGTACGCCGCACATGCACGCATTCCGGCTCTCGTGTTGGTGCCAAGAGGGAACGTCGCCGCAGGCAAGCTCGCGCAAGCCACCGCGTATGGCGCGCGGACCCTGCTCGTAAACGGCGACTTCGACGCGTGCCTGACACTGGCGCGCGACGCGAGCCGAACGCTTGGCGTGTATCTCGCCAACTCGGTGAATCCGTGGCGGCTCGAGGGACAGAAGACCATCGTCTGGGAGCTGCTCGAGCAGCTGGAGTGGCGCCCGCCCGACTGGATCGCACTGCCGGCCGGTGCGCTCGGCAACACTGCGGCGTTCGGCAAAGCGCTGCGCGAAGCGCGCGCGCTCGGACTCATCACAACCGTTCCACGCATTCTCGCCGTGCAGGCCGCGGGTGCCGCGCCCTTCGCTCGTGGATTCGCGCACGGATTCACGGACCGCGTTACGGTGCGCGCGGAGACGGTCGCGACGGCAATTCGGATCGGCGACCCTGCGAGTTGGGACCGTGCGGTACGCACGATTCGCGAAACCGACGGCATCGTGACCATGGTGACCGATAGCGACATCATGGAAGCGAAGGCCGTATTGGATGGCAGTGGAGTAGGATGCGAACCGGCGAGCGCAGCCAGTGTTGCCGGAGTGCGCGCGTTGGCCGAGCGCGGAGTGATCGCGAGCGACGCGCACGTCGTATGTGTACTCACCGGTCACGTACTCAAGGACCCCGACGCCGTGAGCAGCTATCACGCAGGCGATTCAAAACGCGCGAACCCGCCGATTCAGGTTGAACCAACGCTCGATGAAGTCGAGCGGGTCTTGCGAGCAACGTGACAAGCGGATTCCAGATCACGCGCCGGCGGCGCTGCCGTCCCGCGTCGGTCCGATCGTGGCGCACGCCATTCGTGCACCGCCACTTGCGGGATTCCCTTTTTGCACGCAGCGTGGGGTGTTTCGCGTCTTCCCCCATTCGCGGAGGGTTGTCATGGTAGGAATTTCGGGACTGTGGATGCCTATCGTACTTTCGGCGGTCGCGGTGTTCATCGTGAGTTCGCTGATTCACATGGTGCTCGGCTGGCACAAGTCGGAAAACCCAGCCCCGCCAAACGCGGACGCTCTCGGTGATGCGATGCGGCCATTCAACCTTGCTCCCGGCGAGTACTCGATGCCGCGCGCTGCGAGCATGAAGGACATGAGCTCGCCGGAATTTGTGGCGAAGATGACGAAGGGACCGGTCGTCATGTTCACCGTATTTCCGAACGGCCCGATGAACATGGGTCGCTCGCTCGGACTCTGGTTCGTGTACTCCATCGCGATCGGAGTGTTCACTGCGTACGTCACCGGACGCACGCACATGATTGGCGATGACTACCTCAGTGTCTTTCGCGTTGCCGGCGCCGTGAGCTTCGCAGCGTACGGGATTGGTGTTTGGCAGAACTGGATTTGGTGGGGCCGGTCACTGCGTGGAGCACTCACGGGAACGCTCGATGGACTGATCTACGCGCTAGTGACAGCCGGAATGTTCGGCTGGCTCTGGCCCCGCTAGACGCATGCCGAGGCCGACTCAGCTGACCCATTCGATTCGCGCAGGCCAGCTGGGTCGGCCCGCATGACGGGAACCAACGGAGGAGTGGCGGCCAGCGCAGGAGTGGCGGCTACCGCAGGAGTGGCGGCCGCCGCCGAACCGACGTTTCGCGATGTGACACCGGCGCAGTGGCGTACGCTCGCCGCCGCCATGCTCGGCTGGATGTTCGACTCGATGGATTTCCTGTTGTATGTGATGGCCATCGGGCGGCTGCAACAGTACTTCGGCTTCAGTGCCGCGACCGCGGGCCTGCTCGCGACCGTAACCCTGCTGACGGCCGCCGCCGGCGGCCTCACCTTTGGCATCATCGCCGACAAGATCGGGCGCGTCCGCACGCTGTCGCTGACCATTCTCGTCTACTCGGTCTGCTCGATCGGCTCTGCGACGTCGCAGACCGTTTTGCAGCTCGCCGTCTGGCGCGCTTTGCTCGGTTTCGGCATGGGCGGTGAATGGGCCGCCGGTGCCGTGCTGGTCGCCGAAACGTGGCCGCCGGCTCTCCGCAACAAGGCGACGAGCCTCATGCAGTCCACGTGGGCGATTGGAGCGATTCTCGCAGCGGGGCTCGCCGGTCTCGTGTTCGACGTCCTCCCGCTTGGTGAGAACGCGTGGCGCTGGCTCTTCGCGCTTGGCGCCCTCCCTGGATTTTTGGCGTGGTGGGTGCGCCGCAAGATCGAAGAGCCTGAGGTGTGGAAGAAGAATCGCGACGCCGGCCTGCTCGCCGGGAATCCTTACCGTGTGCTGTTCGGCAAGGAGCTGCGCAAGCGCACTCTGCTGGCTTGCTCGCTGTCGTCGCTGCTCCTCTTTGCATATTGGGGCCTCTTTACCTGGTTGCCGAACATTCTGGCCTCGCCGGTGGAACAGGGCGGCGCCGGAATGAGCATCGTCAAGAGCGCGGCGTTCATTATCCCGATGCAGATCGGCGCGTTCATTGGCTACCTGAGCTTCGGACCGCTCGCCGACCGGTTTGGCCGCCGCCAGACTTTTGCCGCGTTCACGGTCACCGCGGCGATCATCGTCCCCGTGTACCTGCAGCTGATGACCTCGCCGGTGGCACTGATGCTGATGGGGCCGGTGCTCGGTTTCGTCGGTCACGGATACTGGTCCATGCTCGGCCCGCTGCTCTCCGAGCTCTTTCCCACGTCTGTACGCGCGTCGGGTCAGGGACTGGGATACAACTCGGGGCGCGTGTTGGGGGCGGCAGCGCCGTACGTGATGGGTGTGCTCGCCGGAATACCCGGAGTCGGGCTCATTGCCGCCCTTGGGCTCACGTCCGCCTTCTATCTCGGCGCGGCTGCGCTGGTCTTTGCACTTCCCGACTCGAGCAAGGCTCCCCTCACGGGGTAGCGATATGGCATCACAGCGGGGCTGTGCCGGGCACACCGGATGCCGCAGTCGGCGTGACCGGATTCCGTCTTGCCGATCCGGTGCGAAAGCAGTACGCTCTCGATACCATGGCAAACAGGCCGAGTGACACCGAACACAGCTGAGCTACTCGCGAACAACCCTCGGCCCGAACTCAACGAGATCGACGCGTTCGGACTGACGGATACGGGACGTGTGCGCAAGGTGAACGCCGATCACTTCGTGATCGCAAGCTTTCATCGCTCGATTCACGTCCATCACACGAGCTTGCCCGGCGACATCGGCCCGCAAGAGACGCAGAATCGTGGTTTCGCGATGATCGTAGCGGACGGTGTAGGCGGCCTCCCGACCGCCGGCGAAGGAAGCGCTGAGGCAGTCAAGTCCATGATCCAGCACCTCCTTCACGCAACCGAGCTCACGTCGACACTTGTACTGTTAAACGAGAACGAAGCTGTAGAGCAGGTGCGCAACGCCGTGCTCATGGCGCACAGCGAACTCGTAAAAAAGGGCAAGGCGGAAGGACGGAAGCCTGCCACGACGATCACGATGTTCATGGGCTTTTGGCCGCGCGTGTTTATCGCGAATGCCGGCGACAGCCGCTACTATCGCCTGCGCAATGGGCGGCTTGAGCGATTCACCGTCGACCAGACGATGGCTGAGGTGATGATCGAGCAGGGCGCGCTCACGCGCGAGAAGGCCGAAGCGTCGCGCCTCAAGCACGTATTGTGGAGCGCAGTCGGCAACGACGAACTGCGCCCCGACGTGAGCGCGATCGACTTACTCCGCGGCGACCGGCACCTGCTCTGCACCGACGGTCTCACCAAGCACGTCACGGATGAAGAGATCAAGGAACGGCTCATGCGCGACGAGCGGTCGGAAGAATCCGTTCGAGCCCTCATAGATCTGGCGCTCGAACGCGGCGGTACGGACAACGTGACCGTGGTGGTCTGCCGCATCGCGGGTGAGAAGAAGTAGTCTTTCGTAGTGCGCGCCTTCGCGATGCGCCCCCGCTCGATACCCTAGACGATTACGCCGCCATCCAGCCGGATGACACGGTGCGCGCACGCCATCGCAAACTCCTCGTCGTGCGTCGAGATGAGGAGCGCCCGGTCGGCACCGGCGAGCGAACGTACCATGGCCGCGACGGCGCTTCGGCGCGCCGAATCGAGAGCAGAGGTGGGTTCGTCCATCAACAGGAGGATCGGGTCCGGAGCGAGCGCTCGCGCGATTGCGACTCGCTGGGCTTCGCCGCCCGACAGCTGCCGCGGATAGGCGTCCGCGCGGTGTGACACTCCGAGCAACTCAAAAAGTTCCCGTGCCCGGGCGCGTACCCGCGCCGCATCCCAGCGCAACACGTGTTCGAGCGCCAAAGTGACGTTGTCGCCGGCAGTCAGGTGTTCGAACAACGCATGCCCCTGGAAAACCATCTCCACATTCGTGCGAAACGACGCGAGCTGAGACTGCGGGGCCACCGGCCCCGGTTCAAGCACCGTGTCGCCGACCACGACCGTTCCGGCCGTGAATGGTTCAAGCGCCGCCACGACACGGAGAATCGTCGTCTTGCCCGCGCCGGACACACCCATCAGAGCGCAGACTTCGCCGGGCGCGACGTCGAGATCGACGCCCTTGATGATGGCGAGTCCGCTCCGTTCCACGCGGAGCCCGCGAATCCGCAGAGCCGGCGCGGTCATGCCACGCTCCATCGCCGCTCGAGTCGTCGCGCGAAGTGCGAGAGCGGAAGCGACATCGTGAGGTACACAACGCCGCACAGGATTCCCGGTACAAGCCAGCTGCCTATGTTCGTCGCGTAAATCGACGTCTGCTTCGTAAGCTCAACGACGGTGATCACCGACACCAGTGATGAATCCTTTAGCAGCGCCACGAAATCGTTGGTCATCGGCGCGAGCGCAAACCGTAGCGCCTGCGGCCCGCGGATGAGGCGGAGAATCTGTAGCTCGGAGAATCCCAGGGTGCGCCCAGCCTCGAGCTGCGCGCGCGGCACGGCCTCCAGAGCACCGCGATATATCTCCGCTTCGTAGGCTGCGTAGTTGAGGCCCAGCCCGATTACCGCGGCCGCAAACGCCGGCAACCGCACCACTCCGGCAAGCCCGTAATAGATCACAAAGAGCTGCAACAGCACGGGCGTGCCACGCATCACTTCCACATACGCCATCAGCAGGCCGCGTGTGATCCGGCCGCCATATACGCGACCGGCAGCCACGAGCACGCCGAGCCCGACGGCCAGCGCCATGGCGAGGCACGAGAGCACGAGTGTGATGCCGGCTGCGCGGAGAAGGGCCGGAAGATACGAACGCAGCGATGTCATGCCGGTTCCCGTCGCGGCGACAGAAGCCGTCGGAACGTCGCCGAGAACGCGGGCAAAGTGCTCAGCCTGCGTTGGCTTCCATACGTTCCAGTCACGGAATACGCGTTCGAGTGAACCGTCAGCCATGCGGGCGCGAATGATCGCGTTCACAGAATCGCGCCGCGCAGTATCGGCGCGCGCGAGCATCACCACGTAGTGCGCGGTGGCCACAGGTTCCGGCTGGATCACGAACCCCCCGGTCCGGCGAAGCGACCGCTCGCTGATGATGTCATCGAGTAACACGGCGTCAATTCGCCCCGACACGAGATCCGAGTACGGGTGTACGTCGTTTTCGTACGAAACCGGAACGAGCCCCGACCGCTTCTGCTCGTCGAGCAGCATCTGGTACGCGAGGGTTGACCCAAGCGTGCCAACGCGACGGCCCGCCAGGTCGGCGAGCGAGCGGAATCGCTCGCGGTCCGCGGGCCGCACGGCAAGGACTTCGCCGAACTCGTAGTACGGAAGCGAAAGGGCGTACCGTTCGCGAAGTGCGGGACGGTCTTCGACTCCGGAAAGTCCGATTTCGAAATCGCCGCGCTCGACCGACGCGGCGATTGAAGCCCAAGCGACCTGGACGAACTCCGGCGTGCTCCCGAGCCCTTCGGCGATCATAACGGCCAGCTCAACGTCGAAGCCGCGCATTTTGGTCAGATCACTGGGGTCGGCTTCGACGAACGGCGCGCCACCTTCAGCGTCGCCACCCCATTTCAGCACGGGCCTGGTCGCCAGTTCGCCCTGTGTACTCAGCGCGGTTGTAGCGCCCTGCGCGGCTGACTCTCTCGTGGTATCGGTGCCTGAGCAGCCGAGCGCCGCAACGGCGCCCAACCAAATGAGTTGACGCAGAGAGCCGCGCGTGCGCAGCCGTGCGTTCAAACTCGCGCCGCCATGTTGCGCAGCACAGTACCGGCGCGGCGCGCCGCCTCGCCGATCCGTTCCGGACTCGTGATAAACGAAACGCGGAAGAACCCTTCACCGCCAGCACCGAGGCCAGCCCCCGGAAGGACGATTACGCCCTCTTCCGCCAATGCGTCGGCGAACATGTGGCTCGGCAGTCCCTCGGGAAGCGGCATCCACAGATACATCGTGGCCTTCGGTGCGAGCGTGGTGAATCCGGCGGCGGAGAACGCCTGCACGGCGGCGTCGCGCCGTTTGCGGAAGACCGCGAGGTTTCCCGGCAGCCATTCGGATGCCGTTTCGAGCGCGGCGATGGCCGCCCGCTGAATCGGCATGAACTGACCGGTATCAGTGAATGATTTGACTTTTGCGAGAGCGGCAATGACCGGCGCACTGCCGCATGCCCACGCGCAGCGCCAACCGGTCATGTTGAACGTCTTTGAGAACGAATGAAACTCGATCGCCACGTCGCGGGCGCCGTCAATCTCGAATATCGACGGCGCGACGTATCCGTCGAAGGTCATCTCGGAATACGCGTTGTCGTACACAAGAAGCACATCGAGCTCGCGGCACCGGCGAACTACGCGTTCGAGGTAATCACGGGGCGCCACGGCGGCCGTGGGATTGTTCGGGTAATTGAGGTAGAGCAGCTTGGCGCGCTTCAGCACTTCAGCAGGGACTTCGTCGAGATCAATCAGGAAGTCGGTCCGCGGCGTGAGCGCGTACAGGTACGGGTCACCGCCGGCAAGCGTCGTGCCACCGCGGTAAGCGTTGTAGCCGGGGTCCGGCATGATCGCCGCGTCGCCGGGCCCCACATAGGCCAGCGCGAGGTGCGAGAGGCCTTCCTTGGAACCGACGAGCGGAGTGATTTCCGAGAGTGGATGAAACTCCTGGCTGAACCTCCGCTTCATGAACGCGGCGACAGCATCGCGAAACGGCGGATACCCGAGTGCGAATCCGTAGCGGCTCATCGCCGGCTCGCGTACCGCGGTCTCGAGGGCCTCAACGGCAGCGGGCGGCGGTGCTAGGTCAGCGTCGCCGGCGCCGAGGTCGATCACATCCACTCCGCGCGCGATCAAGTCGCGCTTCTTCTGCGGAATGTGCGCGAGCGGATACGGCGGCAACTGACTCAGGCGTGCGGCTGGCTTCGGCATTCGATGTTCCTGACTCAGCTCGTCGGCGGCGCGAACCCTTCTCCGCCTTCGATCCACGAGAACTGATACTTGTCATCTTCGTAGCCCACGAACTCACGCGCGATCGTGAGCGGCCGGAACGAATCCATCATGACGGCGAGCTCATTTGTTCCCGTGGCTCCAATGGACGCCTCTGCGCGTCCCGGGTGCGGTCCGTGCGGAATGCCGTCGGGATGCAACGTGATGGATCCGTACTCGATTCCTTTGCGACTCATGAACTCGCTCGACGCATAGAAGAGCATCTCGTCCGAGTCCACGTTCGAGTGATTGTACGGAGCCGGTACAGCCTCAGGATGAAAATCGTACGGACGCGGACAGAACGAGCAGATAACGAACCCATCACCCTGAAAGGTCTGGTGGACCGGCGGCGGCTGGTGCACCCGGCCGACGATTGGCTCGAAGTCGTTGATGTTGAACGCCCACGGATAGAACATCCCGTCCCATCCCACGACGTCGAGCGGATGATGGTCCAGAATGAATTCCTGCAGGCCGTTGTATTGCTTGACGATGAGCGGAAAGTCGCCGCGCTCATCGTGGGTACGGAGTTCGCGCGGAATGCGAAAGTCGCGCTCCGAGTAGGGCGCGCCCTCGACAATCTGGCCGTAGTCGTTGAGGTAGCGGCGCGGCGGCCGAACATAGCCGCGACTCTCGAAAATGAGCAAGCGGGCCGGCTTCGTGAACCGATAACGGTGCATGATGCCGCGGTGGATCATCACGTAGTCGCCCGTCGTGAACGGAAGATCCCCGAACTGTGTCTCCAGCGTTCCCTCACCCTCGGCGATGTACACGACTTCGTCGCCCTGCGCATTGCGGAAGAAATGCTCATCGGCGACGTCAGGCACGGCAAAGAGCACAGCGATGTCGTTGTTGAACATCACGAGCTTCCGGTCCAGCGTCGGGCTGCCGCCACGTTCCACGCGCGCCGTCAGAAAGTGGCGGTGCTTGAGCATGCGGCGCGGCTCACCTTCGTACTTGATGTCGCACAGCCGGCGCACGGCTTTCACCGTGGTTGGCGGATAGATGTGATACAGCAGCGACGACGGGCCGGTGAAGCCTTCGTTGCCCATCAACTGCTCGTGGTAGAGCGAGCCATCGGGTTTGCGAAAAGCTATGTGCCGCTTCCGGGGCATGCTGCCGAGCGTGTGGTAAATGGGCATCAGAGATTTCCGCGCAACGCCTGCTCGGCCTCGATGGCCTCGAACAGAGCCTTGAAGTTTCCTTTCCCAAAGCTCTTCGCACCCTTCCGCTGAATGATCTCGTAGAAGAGAGTCGGCCGGTCCTGCACAGGCTTCGAGAAGATCTGCAACAGGTATCCCTCATCGTCGCGATCCACGAGAACGCCAAGCTTGCGGATCACGTCCATCGGCTCGTCAATCTTGCCAACGCGGTCGGCCAGCTCATCGTAGTACGACGCGGGCGCCTGCAAGAACTCTACGCCGCGCGACTTGAGCGCGGTCACGGTGGCGACAATGTCGTCTGTGGCCATGGCAATGTGCTGTACACCCGGGCCGCCGTAAAACTCCAGGTATTCATCGATCTGTGACTTCTTCTTGCCCGGCGCGGGCTCATTGATCGGAAACTTGATCCGCCCGTTTCCGTTCGACATCACCTTCGACATGAGCGAGGTGAACTCGGTGGAGATGTCCTTGTCGTCGAACGAAAGCAGGTTGTAGAAACCAAGCACTCGGGAGTAGTACTCCACCCAGTGGTTCATCTTCCCAAGCTCGACGTTTCCGACGCAGTGGTCGACATACTTGAGGCCCACGGGCTCCGGCATGAACGGCGACCTGATGTCGCGGAAGCCGGGGAGAAACAGTCCCTTGTAATTGCGACGCTCGACAAGCGAGTGGATAGTATCACCGTACGTCGTAATCGCCGCCATCACGACCTCACCGTCGTCGTCGCGCATCACCGTCGGCTCCTGCGCCGACTGGGCGCCGCGTTCGATCGCTGCCGCGTACGCAACGCGCGCGTCGTCCACCCAGAACGCCAGGTCGCGAACTCCATCGCCATGACGCTTCACGTGCTCGGCGATCGGATTCTCCGGCCTTATTGCCGTCGTGAGCACGAAGCGAATCTTGCCCTGCGTGAGGAGGTAGCTCGAACGGTCGCGCACGCCGGTCTCGGGGCCGCGATACGCCGTGAGCTGGAAGCCGAAGGCTGCGCGATAGTACAGTGCAGATTGCCGGGCATTGCCGACCCAGAACTCGACGTAGTCGGTTCCGTTTATTGGGAACGTGTCGTGCGCTTCCGTGGGAGCCGGATTTGTCATCGTCGCCATCAGAATTTCCTGGATTGAGGGTGTGGAACTCGGTTCACCGACACCGGCGGTTCGGCACGCCGGCCAGGACTACTCAGCTTCCGCGCGCGCCCGTGCGGGCGCTGGTCCACCAGCGTCCCCAGGGACTCGATCGTCTCCACACTGTCGAATGCGTCATTGGCTTTCCGGTCGCGGGGCCTGCGCACTCAATATAGATGCCACGCGTGACCACAGTCACCGGCGCAAAACCGCCCAGTCAATCAGGCCAATGTTTTGAGGCGTTCGCGATCCACGTTTCCGCCGGAAACGATGCATATAACTTTGGATCCGGCGGCGAGTGCGGGCTGCGGGATCTTCTCAAGAAGCGCCGCCAACCCCGCCGCAGCGGCGGGCTCGGCGACCACCTTCGTGCGCTCGATCAGGAGCCACATCGCGGAAATGATCGGCTCGTCCGGGAGCACGTACACCTCGACGCCGTGCTCGCGCACGTGCTCGAGAGTAATCGCCCCCGCGAACGGAGCAGCAAGACCGTCTGCGAGCGTCTTGGGAAGTGGATTCAGCGTGACTGGCTCGCCCTTGTCGAGACTTTGCCGCATCGCGCTCGCGCCAGTGGGCTCCACGCCGATGAGCCGCGCCGACGGCCGCCGCGCCCGCGCCACCACCGCAGCGCCAGAGGCAAGCCCGCCGCCGCCGATGCTGAACACGATCGCGTCGACGTCCGGCATGTCATCGATAATCTCGTCGGTCACGGTTCCGGCCCCCGCAATGATCGCCGGATCGTCAAACGGCGGCACGAACGTGAGCCCGCGCTCGGCCTGCAGTTCGCGCAGCGTATCCATCAGGACGCCACCGGTCTGGAACACCTCGCCGCCGTACGCGCGGGTCGCCTCGACTTTGCTCCGCACAGCATCGGCCGGCATCACAAACGTCGACTTGACGCCGGCATTCGTCGCTGCCCAAGCGACCCCCTGGGCGTGATTTCCCGCGGAGATCGTCACGACGCCGCGTTTCCGTTCGTCAGGCGTGAGCGCGGCAATCTTGTTGATCGCGCCGCGCACCTTGAACGAACCAGTCTTCTGCATCGGCTCGAGCTTGAGGTACAGCTCGACGCCGAGCAGCGCACTCAGGTTTTTCGAGCGGACCGTGGGAGTGAGGTACGCCTTCCCGGCGATCAGCGCGCGGGCAGACTTCACATCGGAGAGAGAAACGAGGGCCATACGAAGAAAACTACAACCCCGGGTGGACGGCCGACGGTTGACGGTTGACGGTTGACGGCTATCGGTTGTGCGCAAGACCGACCACCATGAGCCGTAAACCGTAAACTGTCCACTCGCAGCTGTCGTTCAGATCCCCAGTTCCGCTCGGTCGCGGAAGTACTCCAACGCCCCGGGATTGGCCAGCGCCTCAGTGTTCTTCACCGCACGGCCGTGAATCACGTCGCGCACGGCGATCTCGGTAATCTTGCCGCTGATCGTCCGCGGGATGTCCGGCACCTCCGCAATGATCTTCGGTACGTGATGGGGGCTCGTGTGAGCGCGTACTCGCTCCCGAATGCGCTCACGGAGGGCATCGTCGAGCGCCACGCCCGGGGCCAGCCGCACGAACAGCACAATCCGTGTGTCAGTGCCGCTGCCGTCGCTTACATCCTGCCCGACGACCACGCTTTCCAGCACGCCGGCAACCTGCTCCACCTCGCGGTAGATCTCTGCCGTACCGATTCGCACACCACCTGGGTTGAGCGTTGCGTCGCTCCGCCCGTGTACGACGAATCCGTCGTGCGTGGTCCACTCCACCCAGTCGCCGTGGCGCCAGACGCCCGGAAAGTGTGAGAAGTACGCCGCACGATACTTCTCGCCGTCAGAATCGTTCCAGAACGCCACCGGCATCGATGGGAACGGACGCGTGCATACGAGTTCGCCCGGCGCACCGCGAAGCGATCGGCCGTCGTCGTCGAGCACATCGACGGCCATGCCTAGACCTGCGCACTGGATTTCTCCGCGCCACACCGGCAGAAGTGGATTCCCGAGCACGAAGCACGCGATGAGATCGGTCCCACCTGAAATGCTGGCGAGATGTACGCCCGGGCACACGTCGCGCATCACGTAGTCGAATCCGTGATGCGCCAACGGGCTGCCGGTTGAGAGAATCATGCGAAGGGAGCCGAGCGAGTATTCCCGGGCCGGAGCAACTCCGGCGTTCTCGGACGCCGCGATGAACTTCGCGCTCGTGCCGAACACCGTGACGCGCTCCTCCGCAGCCATTCGCCAAAGCGCTCCGGCGTCGGCCGGCGGCATTGGGGCTCCATCGTAGAGCACGATGGCCGCGCCCGAGCCGAGCGCGCTGACGAGCCAGTTCCACATCATCCAGCCGCACGTCGTGAAGTAGAACACGCGATCCTGATCGCCGATGTCACAGTGCAGCTGGTGTTCCTTCAGATGCTGAATCAGCGTGCCGCCGGCCCCGTGCACCATGCACTTGGGGAGACCGGTGGTGCCGGACGAATACATCACGTACAGAGGGTGATTGAACGGAAGCCTCGCGAACGGTGGCGGCGCGCTGCGGGAGGCGCCGGCGCCCGTTCCATCTTGAGCCGCGCTCACACCGATCCAGTCGCTCCACGAAACGGCACCACGAATGCCCGCGAGTTCGGCCGATCCGATTTCGGCGCGAAGGAACGGAACGACGACGACGACCTCGATTGTCGCAATCGCATCCACGATCTCGCGCACACGGCCCAGAGTGTCGATGTCCTTGCCGCCGTAGCGGTATCCGTCGACGCAGACGAGCACACGCGGCTCGACCTGCCCGAACCGATCGAGCACTCCCTTCACTCCGAAGTCGGGAGAGCACGACGTCCACATTGCTCCAATCCATGCCGTACCGAGCATCGCCAGCACGGTCTCGGGTACGTTTGGCATGAAGCCGGCCACGCGGTCACCAGCCTGTATTCCCGCACGCTCCAGCGCAGCCGCGCATAGGCCGGCGACGTCTGCAGTCTCGTCGAAACTCAGTTCGCGTCGCGCTGCACCTTCCGCGCGGGCGATGATCGCAGCCGCGCTCCCGCGCCGACGCAGCAAGTGTTCGGCGAAGTTGAGCCGCGCACGCGGAAACCACTCGGGCCCATTCGGACCCGGCGGTTGCATGGTTTCGCCGCGAAGGAGAACCTCATTCGGCGCCCACGTTCGACTGGCGGCACTTGAGCCTTTGACCGCGCGAACACCGGCGCCGGTCTCGATTACGGTTTCAACGCCGGTTCCGCCCTCCGAGGCAATTTCGATTCCGGTGAAACTCCACACTTGAGCCCAGAATTCCACAGGGTTGGCGCACGACCACGCGTGCCACGCCGAGTACGGATCCTCGGGCGATGGGCAATCGTTCCGTGTCGCAGCGACGTTCTCGAAGAATCTCCGCATCGCCGGCAAACGTTGGGGCGCAACTTCTGGTCGCCAGATCGGCTCCAGACGCCGGTCGCCTTGCGCCAACGATGCCGGCGATGCCGGCGATGCCGGCGGCATCGGCTCAGTGGCCGACGATTCCGCCTGCGGCGATTCCCCCTGCGACGGGTCCGCCGACGACGATTCGGCCGCCGACCTACCGCCCTGGTGACCGGTCAAACCACTCCCCGTGCATTGGGCCGAAAACTCATGTCGCTGCGCACTCCGTTCGCTATATTCTTCACTGAACTTTTTCCTACACTGACCTAAATGAATAAGACACTTTTAGTTTCCGTTTCCACCCTTCTTGCAGCCGCGCCGCTTGAGGCGCAGAGAGCCATTGCTTACGAGGGCGGCATTTTCGGACACTTCACAAAGTTCGAGAAAATCACGACGCTCGACAATGGGCTGGGCGGGGGCATCCACGTCGATGCGTATGTTCTGCGCCGACTGGCACTGGAATACTCAGGGGACCTCTCCTCAAACAAGAGTGCTCGCACAGGTAATGAACTCACGGTCGTGAATCATCGATTCGATCTGGTGTACAACCAGCCGCTCACAGACAAGTGGCGCGCGCTGATCGGTGGCGGCTGGACCGGAACGCGCTATAGCGGCGACAAGACGAAGAACGAGTACGACTCCGGAGCGAACGCACTCGTAGGACTGCGGTACTGCGTCAACGATAACTGGTCGTGGAAAGCCGAAGGACTGGCCGACTTCAAAGATCCGGCCGATCAGACTCCGGCGTTCAATAAGACCAAGACCTACACATTTCGCCTGGGACTGACGCGCTTCTTTGGCGGCCAGGCACAGAACGGGCCG
>JAQBYI010000059.1 GCA_027622655.1 Gemmatimonadota bacterium
AGCGTTGGCTCGGGGAATACGCGGGGCACTCGCCTCGCCGGCCTCGTGACGGCATAACGGAGGAAGGGGTGACGACGAAGCTTCGCGTAACAGATCTGGCAGCCGAATTTGGTATTGCATCTGACGAAGTGGTCGCGATGCTGCGATCGCTGGACGTCGTCGTGCGCAGCCACATCACCCCGCTTGCCGACGATCAGGTGGCTCGCGCACGTACGCGCTGGGAGCGCGAGAAGCGTACACGAGCAGCAAACGCTGCGGCCCCCGCGTCGGCGCCGGCCCGTAGGCGCCGGACGACGGGATCGACCGCCACCACGCCTGCCGACGAGGCGTCAGCGCCCAAGGCAAAGTCAACGGCCGCTGCGAAGCCGAAGGCGAAATCCACGGCAAAGACCAAGGCTGCGCGATCGGCCGAAGGGCGAAAGGCATTCAAGGCGCCCAAGGCATCCAAGGCAAAGCGACCTGCCAAGACAGAAGAAGTCGTCGAGGAACTGCCTAAGACGGCACCGACGACGCGCCGCCGCAAGGCTGCGGATCTTCCACCACCGGTCGAAATCGGCGTGGACGAGCACGTCTCCGAATCGGATATTTCGACTGACACCGGAACTGTGCCAGTGCTGGCCGAGGTCGCACGAACAGCGACGGACGCACCAGCTGGCGATGAGATGACCGTGGCGCCTGAGGCGGCATCGGAAACGACGCCCGTTGCCGCGCGAACGTCGGTTCCCGCGGCCTCCGGTGCCGCTCCAAGGGCCCGTCCGGCCGCGGCTGTCCCTGCCACACCTCCGGCCGTGCCCAGGCCAGCGGAGCCGGCACGTCCGCGCCCACGTCCCGTCGTTCCGGGCGCGCCGCGCGGGCGGCAGGGTGTTGCGGGCCTTTCGTTCCCGCCTCGCCCAGTCGCATCGGCGTCGCCTGGCGTTCCAGGTGGCGGCATTACGCGGCGGGACGACCGAACCGGGCGCAGCGGTCCGCCGTCAGGTACCGGCGCGCCCATGCCATCAAGCGGACGCCGAAAGAAGGGCAAACGCGGACAGGTCGATCAGCAGGCAGTTTCGGCGAACATCTTCAGAACCATGAAACAGATGTCGGGAGGCTCCTCAAAGAGGCGCCGGCCCGATGAAGTCGACCGTGACGAGCTCGACGCAATGCGCGCCGCGCAGGCGGAGGTCGAGAAGAAAACGGTTCGCGTCAACGAGTTCATCACCGTCAGCGAGCTTGCCGGCATTCTCAAGATCCCGGCTACCCAGATTGTCAGCTTTGCGTTCAAGCATCTCGGCTTGATGGTGACGATCAATCAGCGGTTGGACTTCGACCAGATTGAGTTGATCGCGTCAGAGTTCGGCTACAATGCCGTTCGCGAAGAGGAATACGCGGCGTCGGTCGAGGAGTCTCCTGTCGATACGCCGGAGTCGCTGAAGCCCCGTCCACCCATCGTGACGATCATGGGACATGTCGACCACGGGAAGACTTCGCTGCTCGACTACATCCGAAAGGCTAACGTCGCCACCGGCGAGGCCGGCGGTATCACACAGCATATCGGCGCGTACCACGTGACCACGGCGACCGGCAAGGACATCACGTTTCTCGACACGCCGGGCCACGAGGCGTTTACGGCTATGCGCGCGCGCGGTGCGCAGGTCACCGACACGGTCATCCTCGTCGTGGCGGCCGATGACTCTGTCATGCCGCAGACTATCGAGGCGATTTCGCACGCCAAGAACGCAGGTGTGCCGATAATCGTCGCGATCAACAAAATCGATCTTCCGGCAGCGAATGTGATGAAGGTCAAGCAGGAGCTGCTCGCTCACTCTGTCGTTCTCGAAGAGTTCGGCGGTCAGGTCCTGCATTCCGAGATCAGCGCCAAGAAGGGCACCAACGTCGACAAGCTGCTCGAGCAGATCTTGCTGCAGGCGGAAATTCTCGACCTAAAGGCCAATCCCGATCGCAAGGCGGCCGGCGCCGTGGTCGAAGCCCAACTCGATGCGGGGAAGGGCCCAGTGGCGACGGTTCTTGTCGAGGCCGGAACGCTTCGCGTTGGCGACGATTTCATTTGCGGCCTGTTCTCCGGGCGAGTGCGCGCATTGCTCGACGAGCGCGGCAAGCCAGTCAAGGAAGCTGGCCCCGCGATGCCGGTACAGGTGCTCGGCATGAGCGGCGTCCCGATGGCCGGCGACCAGTTCCTCGTCGTCGAAGATTCCATGAAGGCGCGCGAAATTGCCCAGACGCGCGAACGACTCGACCGCGAGGCCAAGAGTCGCCGCACTGCCAAGGGCGCAGTATCGCTCGAAGACTTTATGGCCCACGCGGCGAGCGGCGAGCGTCGCTCGCTGAAGCTCTTGATCAAAGCCGACCAGGGCGGCCCGGCCGAGGCGTTGGCCGACGCGCTCGCTGCGCTGTCGACCGAAGAAGTCGCCGTCGAAGTCGTGCAGCGCGCGGTTGGCGCCATCACGGAAGGCGACATCCTGCTTGCCAAGGCGTCTGGCGCGATCATTATCGGGTTCCACGTACGGCCGGATAACAAGGCGCGAACGGCTGCCGAACGCGAAGGCGTCGACATTCGACTCTACAAGATCATCTATGAAGCCGTGTCCGATGTGCGATCGGCGCTCGAAGGAATGCTCCGGCCCGAGGAAAAGGAAGTCATTCTCGGCGACGCCGAAGTGCGCGAGACGTTCAAGGTGTCGAAGATTGGTACCATCGCCGGCTGCCACGTTCGTACCGGCATTATCAACCGTCAGGCTCGCGTTCGAATCGTTCGCGACGGAAAGGAAGTGTACGACGGGATCATCGCGTCGCTTCGCCGGTTCAAGGACGATGTGAAGGAAGTGAAGGACGGTTTCGAGTGCGGAATCGGCATCGAAAACTTCAACGATGTGAAGGTGGGCGACGTCATCGAGTGCTACAAGAAGGAGAGCGTCGCGCGCACTCTCGAGTCGGCCTCCGCCAACTGATCGGAGCGTCATGGCACCGCGAGGAGATCCGAGGCGCCCGGACCGCGTAGCTGCGGCCGTGCGCGAAGAGATCGCGACCATCCTCGCTGAGGGTGTCAGGGACCCGCGCGTCACTGGGTTCGTGACGGTGACGGGGGTGGAGATGACGCGTGATCTTGCTGTGGCTACGGTGTTCGTGAGCATCTACGCCGACGAGCCGGCGCGCTCGGAAACACTTGAGGGGCTTCGGACCGTCGCTCCGACGTTCCGTGGGCGCATTGGGCAGGCGCTTCGGCTACGCCTGGCGCCAGAGATCGTGTTCCGGTTGGACGAGAGTATCGCCCGGGCTGCGCGCATCGAGTCACTGCTCAGTAGCGTGAGGACGCCCTCGCCGGAACCGAATAGTGAAATCCAAGCTGACGACGACCACGGCGAGCGCTGACGGGCTGCTGCTCGTCGACAAACCGGCCGGACTATCGTCGCATGATGTCGTGGCGGTTGCGCGTCGTGCCCTCGGCGAAAAGAGGATTGGCCACGGCGGGACGCTGGATCCGTTTGCCACCGGGCTCCTCGTGCTTTTGCTAGGGAGAGCAACCCGGTTGCTTCGATTCGTACCGTTGGAACCGAAGCTGTATGAGGCCACCGTGAGGTTCGGCTCTGAAACCGATACCGAAGACCTGACCGGGACGATCACGGCCGAGGCGCCGCGCCCGCGCGTGTCTGAACTGATCGAAGCTGCCCAGCTCTTGGTCGGTACAATCGCGCAGACGCCGCCGGCGTTCTCTGCGAAGCGGGTGGACGGTTCACGCGCATACAAGCTCGCCAGGCGCGGCCAAGCGCCGGTGTTGGCACCGGTATCGGTGCGGGTCTATTCGCTCGTCTGCACGCCTTGCGAGGTCGCCGACGACGGCACGGTTGACCGGGCAACGCTGCTGGTCTCGTGCGGGTCGGGAACGTATATCCGGTCGCTCGCTCGCGATCTTGCGAGGAGCGTCGGAAGCGTAGCGCATTTGGAAGCGCTACGGCGGACGCGCCTCGGTCCGTACAAGATCGACGACGCCGCGACTATGGACGATCTCGCGGGTGGCCGCGCGCGCCTCCGGCCGGCTGTGGATGCTCTTGAGGGATACCCGCGCCAGCTTCTGAGTTCGGACGAGGTTTCCCGCGTGAGTCGGGGAATCGATGTGGCCGCAACTGTACCCGGAGCACTGGCGGCGCTGACCACCGCGCTGGATGGCGGGGAGGTCCTCGTTTCGCTGGGGGAACGGCGCACGGGCGAGACGGGCGACCGATGGCAGCCACGCGTGGTGATGCGTGAGTCGTAGCCGCGTGGTGCCCGAGGCCAGTGCCGTGACGGTCGGCACGTTCGACGGAGTCCATCGCGGCCATCGCTTCGTCGTGGATCGCGTTGTCGCTGCAGCGCGAGCGATGGGTCTGCGCAGCGTGCTCGTGACGTTCGACATGCATCCGCTTCGCGTGCTCAACGCCGCGGCCGCACCTCGCGTGTTGACGACGCACCACGAAAAAATGGAAGTGCTGGCGGCTAGTGGTCTCGATGAAATAGCGGTCGTCCCGTTCACCAGATCCTTGGCGGCGTACGAAGCCGACCAGTTCGTCGACTCGGTGTTGGTCGAACGTTTCGGAGTACGTGAGTTGTTCATCGGCCACGACCATGGTTTCGGAAGAGGGCGCACCGGCGACGCCGTCGTCCTCGAACGGCTCGGCAAGACCCGTGGGTTCGGTGTTCATGTTGTTCCGCCGGTCGACGGACGCGATGGCCGCCCGGTCTCGTCCACGGCGATTCGCAGTGCGGTGGCGGCTGGAGAACTCAGGCATGCGGCCGACGGCCTCGCCCGCCCGTATTTCGTGTCCGGTATCGTCGAGCACGGGGAGTCACGAGGGGCTGCGCTGGGCTACCGTACCATCAATCTCGCCGTGCCCGGCGGTGACAAACTGCTCCCCCCTGACGGCGTCTATGCTGTTCGCGTTCAAACGCCGTTGGGTCGGCATGCCAGCATGCTGAATCTAGGCGGCCGGCCGACCTTCGATGATGATCGGCGGAAAATCGAGGTGCATTTGTTCGATACAGCCGGTGACTTCTACGGGCGTCGCGTGCGTATCGATTTTCTTGCTCGGCTGCGGGACATTCGCAAGTTTTCGACCTCAGCTGAACTCGTGGCTCAACTCGCACGGGACGATGCCTCCGCCAGGACTCTCGTAGCGCGCTCCGCCGCGGGTCTCTGAAGCGAGCCAAGCCGTTGCCTTGCAAAGGGATCGCTTGACCGAGCCCATACCCAGGCGCTAAAATTATGGTTTGCCATTAATAGCCCCTTTCTCTCGTCCGCAGCATGTCCAACCTGAAGCACAGGATCGGCCTGATCGTCGGCCTTATCGCGCTCTCCGCTTGGGCGTTGATTCCTCGCGATACAATCGAGCGCGTGAAGCGCGCCGATGGCTCCATCGGTTTTGACACCGTAAAGCGTGTTCCTCTGAAGCTCGGGCTCGACCTTCAGGGTGGCATGCACCTGACGCTCGAACTCGATGAGTCGCAGGGAACCATTGCCGACAAATCCGACGCAATCGACAAGGCCTTGAAGGTCGTGCGAACGCGCGTCGACGAATTCGGTGTTGCCGAACCGGTCGTCCAGCGCGAGGGCGTGGACAAGATCATCGTCGAGCTTCCTGGAATCGACGACCCAGAGCGCGCCACGAGAGTCGTGCAGAAGTCTGCGTACCTCAAGTTCCAGATCACGGATATGACGCAGGCCCTGGAGCGCGTGTCGGCACGCCTCGATGGAATAGTCAGGGATCGCAAGCTCGGCGTTGTGGCGCCGGATGTCCGTGGCGACAGCGCGCGTAGCCCGGGCTTGGCTGCTCTCCTCACAGACACGTCGAAAAAGTCGGCGGACACCGCCGCGACCGTGACGAATGGCCCGTTCAACAGGCTGATTCAACCGTCCGGCAACCCTGGCATCTATTACGTCGCGACCACGGATCAGGCCGAACTCGATGTGTACCTCCAGCATCCCGATATTCAGGCCGCACTCCCGCCAGGCAAGGAAATCCGGTGGGGCGTCGATACGGTCAGCGCCAACGGTCGCATCATGCGAGCACTGTATGTCCTCGATGCGCGCCCGATTATCACCGGCGAATACCTCACCGACGCGCGGCCCAATCAGGTTCCGATCGACGGTACGGTCGTGGAGTTTCAGTTTAACAACGAAGGCGGGCGGCGCTTCAGGGCCGAGACGGGCAAGCACATTCAGCACTTCATGGCCATCGTGCTCGACGAGCGCGTCATGAGCGCCCCAATCATTCAAAGTGCGATTGGAACGCGCGGCCAGATTACCATGGCTGGTGGAAGCCTCGCCGCTGCGACTGACCTCGCGCTCGTCCTGCGCGCAGGCGCATTGCCTGTTCCGCTCAGGGTCGCGGAGGCCCGCAACATTGGTGCAAGCCTTGGCGAGGATTCGATTCGCAAGGGTATGGCCGCCGGCGCGCTCGCCGTCGTACTCGTGGTTGGAGTCATGCTCGGCTACTATCGGTTCGCCGGCCTGCTTGCGGTGTGCGGACTGACCCTGTACATGATCTTCACCCTCGCTACGCTTTCCGCGTTCGGTGCCGTGCTTACGCTGCCGGGGATTGCAGGGTTCGTGCTTTCCATCGGAATAGCGGTGGACGCAAACGTCCTGATTTTCGAGCGAATTCGAGAAGAACTCGTGCACGGAAAGACCGTTCGAACATCTATCGAAGAAGGCTTCCGGCATGCCATGCCGGCAATCGTCGATACGAGCGTGTCGACCGCACTTACGGCCGCCGTGCTGTACCAGTACGGTACCGGCCCTGTTCGAGGATTTGCGGTCACTCTGCTAGCCGGCATCACGGCGTCGCTCTTCACTGCGGTGTTCGTTGGCCGGACCTTCTTCCTGATCTGGCTGAACCGCAATCGTACCGCCGAGGCACTGAGCATCTGATGTTTCGCATTCTCCACGACACCACATACGATTTCATTCGCTGGTGGCGAACCGCCGCCGGCCTGACGATTGCGTTCATTGTGATCGGTCTTGTGGCCCTCGCCATTAACCGTGGCTTTGTCTACAGCGTCGACTTCACCGGCGGCACCGTGGTCCAGCTCAAGTTCAATGAGCCGCCCGACGTCGCGCTCCTGCGCGCATCGCTGGCAGCGGGCGGGGTACAGGAGCCGGTGCTGCAGCAGTTCGGTTCGCCTACTGACTATCTCGTGCGCGTCAAGGGCGACACGACGTCGGCTGGCGTGGAGCAAGCCGCACTTGCGATTCGGGATGAGATCGCCAAGGTCGTCGGAGTTGAGGGTTTCAGTGTCGAGCGCAGCGAGGTTGTGGGGGCACGCGTGGGCGCCGAACTGCGGCGCGGCGCCGTTCTCGCGATACTCGTTTCGTTCGCAATTACGATGCTGTATCTCGCCTGGCGTTTTGAATGGCGTTTCGGCGCGGCGGCGATCATCGCGACGGCGCACGATATTCTTGCGACGGTTGCGTTCGTGGCCATGCTGAGACTGGAAGTCTCGTTGACGGTCATTGCCGGCCTCCTTACCGTTATCGGCTATTCGTTGAATGACACGATCATCATCTTCGACCGTGTCCGTGAGAACCTGCGCCGAAACCGCAAGGAGTCGCTGTACGACACGCTGAACCGGTCAGTCAACGAAACGTTGCCGCGTTCTGTCCTTACGCATGCCACTACCTTGGCCGCTACGCTCGCGCTGCTCTTGTTTGCCGGCGAGGTGATCAGGCCGTTTGCCTGGGTCATGACGTTCGGCATCTTCACCGGAACGTTCAGCTCCATCTACGTCGCGTCGCCGATCCTGTTGTACATCGAACGCAAGTACCCGCGCGATCGCGACGGCAAGTCTGCGCGTGGAGGCCGGTCGATGGCAGGTCCGGCGCAAAGCGCTGCCCACGGTGGTCGCGGGGCTGCCGCCGGCTCAACCGCGCGCTGAGCCCGCGGGAGCATCAGCTCCCATGCGCTTCATTGATTCGCACGTACACCTGGCGGATCCGGCATTCGACGCCGACCGCAGCGATGTCATTGCGCGCGCCCGTGATGCCGGAGCCACTGCACTTGTGTGCATTGGTGAATCACTCGAACGGGCGCATAGTTCGCGTGCTATCGCGGCGGAATCTGGTGGATACATCGCGTGGACGGCCGGCGTACATCCGCACGACGCCGCCGCGTTCGACCCGGCGCGGGACGTCCCGGCTCTCGCCGACTTGCTGGCCACCGGAGCGGTAGCGGTCGGGGAGTGCGGGCTCGACTCCCACTACGATCATGCGCCCAGTCACCTCCAGCGCCGGGCGTTCGCTGCCCAGCTTGAACTGGCGCGCGAACACGCCAAGGCGGTCGTCGTGCACACGCGCGAGGCCGCTGACGATACGGGTGCAATGATTCGCGAAGCCGGATCTGCAGGCGTGAGAGGCGTGCTGCATTGCTTCACGGGGCCGATTCAGCTGGCCGTCACCGCGCTCGAGGCCGGGTGGTACATTTCGTTCAGCGGCATTGCGACGTTCAAGAAGTGGGACGGCGACGACATCGTGCGGTTGGTCCCAAACGACCGCATTCTCGTGGAATCTGACGCTCCATACCTCGCTCCCGTGCCGAATCGGAGCAAACGCAACGAGCCGGCTTGGGTTGCGCGAACCGTTGAGCGACTGGCGACGGTGCGGGGCGTCACTCCTGAAGCGCTTGGGAAACTCGCGGTCGCGAATGCGATTCGACTGTTCAACCTGCCGCCCGCCGTGACTGGCGACGCGGACTGACATTTCGATGGAGGAACGGCATGGCAGTTCAGTACCTGCACACCAAGGATGCGCCAGAGGCTATCGGGCCGTACTCACAAGCGACCAGCGCAGGCGGTTTCCTGTTCACAGCCGGCCAGATCGCGCTTGATCCGGCGACGATGCAGGTCGTGGACGGCGACGTCGCCGCGCAGGCCGATATGGCCATGCGGAATCTCACGGCCGTGCTTGCGAATGCTGGGTGTGCGTGGAAGGACGTCGTAAAGACCACAATCTTTCTTGCCGACATGGGTGACTTCGCAAAGGTGAATGAGGTCTATGCCCGGTATCTTGGCGATACCAAGCCGGCGCGGTCTACCGTCGCGGCGGCAGGACTCCCGAAAGGCGTTCGCGTGGAAGTCGAATGCATCGCGAAGCTGCCATAGAACCGCCACACGTTACCATGTGGGCGAGGAATCCCAAATGACAGTTGCAACGAAGGATGACGTCGTTCGCCTTACGGATTGGGCGCGCTGTGCCGGGTGCGCGGCGAAAATGGGCCCGGAGGATTTGAAGCGCGCCTTGGCGCCCCTGTCACGTCGCGACGATCCGCGGCTTCTCGTGGGACACGAGACGTTCGACGACGCCGGCATCTTTCAGCTGTCGCCCGATCTCGCACTCGTGCAAACCGTCGATTTCTTCGCGCCAATCGTTGACGATCCATACGACTTCGGCCGCGTCGCTGCCACGAATGCTCTTTCCGACGTCTTCGCGATGGGTGGCGAGGCGCTTACGGCCATGAACATCGTCGGCTTTCCGGTCGGAAAGCTTCCCATCGAGATACTCTCTGAGATCCTCCGAGGCGGTCAGGACGCTGTGCACGAAGCGAACGCTCACGTCGTGGGAGGCCACAGCATCACCGACGAGGAGCTCAAGTACGGCCTGTCTGTTACCGGAATCGTTCATCCCGATCGCGTAATGTCAAACGCCCGTGCTGAGGTCGGTGATGTCCTCGTGCTCACGAAGGCCATCGGCACGGGGATTCTGTCGACTGCCGCGAAGCGCGGATTGCTTCCCGATTCGGAACGCGCTGCACTCACGGCTTCCATGACGACGCTCAATCTCGCTGCCAGCCGCGCCGCGCTTGTCGCTGGCGCTCGATGCGCGACCGACATCACGGGTTTCGGTCTCCTCGGCCACGCCTCGCACATCGGCAAGGCGAGCGGCGTCACAGTGCGCATTGTAGCCGACTCGGTGCCGCTCCTTGACGGAACGCGCGCCATGCTCGAGCGAGGCGCGTTGACCGGAGGCGCCGCCCGGAATCTGTCGTACCTGGAACCACTCGTCGATTGGGGGCGTAGCACAGAGGACATGCGTGCGCTGCTGGTCGATCCACAGACATCTGGCGGACTGCTTGTCGCCTTGAAACCCGACCGAGTCGCGGCGTTCATCGCGTCAGTTCGGTGTGCCGTTGTTGTCGGTGACGTGATGCCGCTCGGCCCCCACGCAGTCGTGGTTGCGTAGCAGAGCAGCCCATCGCCGTGTTAACGGGAGTGCATGGAGCCTGGTGGTTCCCTCAGTCTTCAAAACTGATGCGACCTGACGCTGTCGGGTTGGGTGGGTTCGATTCCCATGCGCTCCCGCCACGACGGCCGACGGCGTCCCGGTCCACTGCGCCCGTGGCGTGGCGAGGCCCGAGCGGGCTTGTGCTGACAGCCGCGCTTGCGTTCGGCATTGCTCTCTCTGCGGTCAGTGCGTCCGCACAGGAGATCGCCAGCGCGCGAGCAGGAGTCGCTGAGGCGGCCGAGCTACCAATTTCTGCGCGGCGCGCATTCTTGTACTCGCTGGCGCTACCCGGCCTCGGCCAAGCGCGGCTCGATCGGCCGCTTGTGGGAGCCGGCTTCTTCCTGGTCGAAGCGTTTTCGCTCGCGCTCATTCATCGAGCGACCGACGATCTCCGACTCGCCCGCGCCTTTAGTCGCGACTCGGTGCCGCTGAGCTTCGCCATCAATCGTGAAACCGGGGTCGCGCAGCTCGACGGCAATGGTAAGCCAGTGGTGGCAGGGTGGGAGCCATCGCGCTACTCAGCCGACCTGGTACAGGCGCGGCGCCTCCAGCTCGAGGATTGGACGGCCGTGCTGCTGTTCAATCACCTGATCGCCGGCGCGGAAGCGTTTGTCGCGGCGCAACTGTGGGACCTGCCGCAGCACGTGAAGGTGCGCGCGACGCCAGTGCGCGGCGGCTTCGGCATTCGCGCCCAGTTCCGAACACGATAAGCAGGGAACGGAGGTTCGCTATCTGCGCCAGCGCGTGGTAACCGGATTCCTAGCCACTCGAGATGCGAGTCGCCTACGAGCAACCTGGCTACCGCGGGCGCGGCGGGCGCGGCGGGCGCGGCGGGCTTCGGTCAGGAAGCGCTTCACTGGAGATATCGCGCAGGCCATCCCCGTCGAAATCGCAAAGTGAAACGGAGTCGGACGCCACTCGCAAGCAACGGGGTGCATCAAGCCATGCACCCGGATTCGCCAGGACTCTGCCATTCGCGCGTTCGACGACCGATACGTGACTGTGCCCGAAGATATAGAGATCCGGCGCATCACCCGATGCAAGCCGCTCGTGAGCCACACGCTTGAGTCCGTCACCGCCATCTCGCGGGCGCATATTGCGACTCGTGTGCGACGTTCGCTTCGCAAGGGCGGTGGCCCAGTCCGGGTGCAGGATCCGCCGGAACGCCCAGATCGCGGCCGGATTGCGCAGTACCGCTCGAAGGCGCCGGTATGGGGCGTCCTCTACATCACGAAGGCCGTCGCCGTGTTCAATCAGCGTCTGCCAGCTGCCGATCTCACCGCGCCACGGGCCCACGTGATACGTCACACCGACATCGTTGGCCAGGATGTCGCCGCCCCAACAATCGTGATTTCCGGCGATCCAGAGCACTTCGACGCCGGCATCGCGCAGCGACGCGAGGGCGGCCAGCGTCCGGAATCCGACCCGCGGCATTACGTGGCGCCACTCGAACCAGAAGTCAAAGAGATCGCCGTTGATCACGACCGACTTGGCTTCGCGCTTCGCCACGTCAAGGAACGCGAGCAGCGACCGTTCGGTCTCCTGCGGTGCCGCGCCGAGATGCGCGTCCGACACGATCAGGCATGGGGTAGCGAGGCGTCGGGTCATCTGGCGCTGAACCTAGCCGCTCGCCTTCCGCTTTACAAAGGACGCGGCGGTGTCTAACTCTCGCTTGTGTCATCCACCCCCCGGTGTCAGGATAGTTGTCGCATGGCCGGTGTGACACCGGCCAGCTGAACAACCCGAGGGGGCGAAGGTGGATTTGCTGGTGAAGCAGTACAGTGCGGCGTTCAAGAGTCGGATGGTCCGGCGGTTGGTGGGGCCGACGGCGCAGAGTGCGAACGCCATGGCCCATGAGGTCGGGATTTCGCAGGTGACACTCTCGCGGTGGTTGCGCGCGGCGGGTAATGTGGGCGCTATGCCGCGACCAACAGCGAAGAAGTGGACCAGCGGGGAGAAGTTCCGCGTGCTCCGGGAGGCGCATGGACTGGACGCCAGCGCGCTCGGCGCCTTCTTGCGGCGGGAAGGGCTGCATGCCGCGCAGCTGATCGCGTGGCGCGCGGCAGCGGAAGCGGCGCTGACGGACTCCGCACGAGGACGCCCCGCACCCTCCGCCGAGGCGAAACGCATTCAGGCGTTGGAGCGCGAGCTCCGGCGGAAGGATGCGGCGCTGGCCGAAACGGCGGCGCTCTTGGTGCTGAAAAAAAAACTGGAGGCGATCTGGGGGGACGCGGACGATTCCACGCCGGCGGGGAGCGGGACATGATCCGCACGCAGATCGACGCGGCCGTGGCGGCGGGCGCACGCCGGGCGCCGGCCTGTCAGCTCGTGGGCCTGAGTGTGCGCACCGTGGAGCGCTGGCGCGGGACGCAACCCGGGGGCCTCGGAGGACGCGCGGCACGGGCCACGCCATGCGCCGGCGAACAAGCTCTCCGCGGCCGAACGCGGCGTGTTGCTCGAGACAGTGAACGCCGCGCCGTTCCGCGATCTGACGCCGCACCAGATCGTGCCGCGGCTCGCCGACGCGGGGCGGTATGTCGGATCCGAGTCGACGATCTATCGCGTGCTGCGCGCGGAGGCGCTCCTCGCGCACCGCGGCCGCGCCAAGCCGCGCGCGCGCCGAAGTCCCTTGCCGCGCGCGCATGTCGCCACCGGGCCGGGTCAGGTGTGGTCGTGGGACATCCACCTATCTCCAGACACCGGTGCGCGGCCTGTTCTCTTACTTGTACCTGATGATGGACGTCTGGAGTCGCAAGATCGTCGGGTGGGCCGTGCACGAGCGCGAAGCGGCGGACCTCGCCGCCACGCTCTTCACGGCGACGTGTCGGACCCAGCGCCTCAACCCGCGGGGAATCGTGCTGCACGCGGACAACGGCGGGCCGATGAAAGGCGCCACGATGGTCGTGACGCTCGAGCGGCTGGGCGTGCTCGCCTCGTTCAGTCGCCCGAGTGTGAGCAACGACAATCCGTTCTCCGAATCGCTCTTCCGCACGCTCAAGTATCGGCCCGACTATCCGGCGCAGCCCTTCGTCGATCTCGCCGCCGCGCGGGCCTGGGTCGCCGCGTTCGTGCGCTGGTACAACACGGAACATCTGCACAGCGCGATCCGCTTCGTCACGCCGGACGATCGACACGCGGGGCGCGACCGCGTGCTCCTCGCCGCGCGGCACATCGTCTACGCACGCGCGCGGACGCGGCACCCCGAACGCTGGAGCGGTGCCACCCGCAACTGGACGCCGATCCCCGTGGTCACGCTCAATCCCGATCAGGCCGTGGACACATCAGCGCAGGGCATCGCCGCGTAGTGCATCATGCGACAACTACCTTGACACTCACCGCCACGGTCTCCGAAACCCGGGTGCGTTACGCTGAGACCGACCAGATGGGAGTGGCGTATCACGCCAACTATCTGGTTTGGTGCGAAATGGGACGCACCGACTTTATTCGCCAGCATGTCAAGAGCTATGCCGAAATCGAGCGGGACGGCGTCGCCCTCGCCGTGTCTGACGCCACGCTGCGCTTTCACGCAGGCGCGAAGTATGACGAAGTCGTGCGCGTCGAGACGACACTCATCGAGGTTCGGTCGCGCGCCCTTGTGTTCGACTACATGATTACCCGAGCGGAGTCAGGCGAACGTCTCGCGACGGCGCGGACGACTCTGGTGTCTCTTGACCCTGCGGGGAAGCTGGTCGTGATGCCCGCGGATCTTCGTGCGCGGCTCCAGGCGGTGGCTGGATGAAGCGTGTGCTCACAATGGCCCTCGCAGTGACGCTCTCGATCAACGGCTGCGTGTGGCGTTACGGCCTGCACGGCGGCGGATTGCCGGCACACATCCGCAACGTGGCGGTGTTGCCGTTCGATAATCAAACAGCTGCGACTGACCTGCAGCGCGAGTTGGCTGAGGGCCTTCGCAAGGCGTTCTCGTCCCGCCTGGGCCTCCGGGAAGCGCCTGAGGATCGCGCTAGTGCCATCGTGCGCGGCTCAATCGTCACTTACGAGATAGACGCGCCGGTTGCTTTCAGCGCGAATCCGGCTCAGGCGACGTCGGCGAGAAGGCGGCTGCAAGTTCGGATCGATGTGGAAATTTTCGATCAAACCCGCGGTATTGTGTTGTGGTCGAAGAAGGGGCTGACGGTCGAAGGCGACTACGCCGAGAACGACGAGGCAGCCGGACGCAAACAGGCAGTGGAGCGTATCATCAACGAGGTCGTGGAGGGAGCGCAATCACAATGGTGAGAATGCGATCTGGGCGCACGCAACTGGGCTGCCTCTTTACCATGCTCCTGGTTGCCGCCGTTGGGTACTTTGTCGTCAACCTGGGCGGCGTCGTGTTTGATTACTTCCAGTACGTCGACCGGATGAAGCAGGAAGTCCGCTTCGCCGGGAATCGATCAGACGCCGTCATCAAGCGGCGCCTGGAGGCGTTCGTCGACTCGGTTGACCTGCCGGAAGCCGCCCGCAAAGTGCACATCAAGCGCGGCTCCCGGATAATTACGATTTGGGCTGAGTACTACCACAACATTGAGCTCCCTGGGATGGTTCGCGAAGTTCGATTCAACCCCCAAGCCACGGGGCCGTTCTGAGCGCACGGATCGACCCGCGACGGAAGGTGATGGACCGCGCGGCTGCCAGCAGTTGGCGCTCGGAGCGCTCAGGCCCGGTCGTGTTCACGAATGGAGTGTTCGATCTGCTCCATCCCGGCCATCTGGCCGTCCTGACTGCCGCTCAGGCTGAGGGACAATCGCTCATCGTGGGCGTGAACAGTGACGAGTCCGTGCGTCGGCTCAAAGGGCCGTCCAGGCCGGTTCGCTCCGAAGGCGATCGTGCGGTCGTTGTAGCCGCACTCGAGTGTGTCGATGCCGTGGTGATCTTTGACGAAGACACGCCACTTGAGCTCGTGCGTGCGCTGCAGCCGGACGTAATCGTGAAGGGCGGGGACTACCGATCGGAAACCGTGGTTGGTTCCGAGATCGTCGCGGCCCGCGGTGGACGTGTGGTCATCGTACCGCTGCTGGCTGGACACTCAACTACTGCGACGATCGCTCGCACACAGGAGAATCCCGATGGCTGAGCCCCGCACGAATGGACGCGAGGCCGAGGCAATGCGTCCAGTGACGCTCGAGCGGGCCGTGTCGCGCTATGCCGAAGGATCATGCCTCGCGGCCTTTGGCGAGACCCGCGTACTGTGCACGGTGTCGGTCGAGGATGGTGTTCCAGGGTGGAAGAAAGGCCGTGGTGAAGGCTGGATCACCGCCGAGTATGCGATGCTCCCGCGAGCGACGCACACTCGATCGGCGCGAGAGCGCGACCGGCCACAGGGACGCACGCAGGAAATTCAGCGACTGATCGGACGCAGTGTTCGCGCAATGGTCGATGATTTTCGGTTTGGAGAGTACACGCTGAAGGTGGACTGCGACGTGATGCAGGCCGATGGTGGAACGCGCACCGCCGCCATCACGGGTGCATGCGTGGCCGTCGTGGACGCGTTCGATTGGATGGTGCGCACTGGTCGACTGAAGGAGTCTCCTGTCCGGCGCCGAGTGGCGGCGGTGAGCGTCGGAGTCATAGATGGCGCGCCGCGCGTTGATCTCGACTACGCAGAGGACGTCCGCGCTGGCGTCGACATGAACATCGTCATGAGCAGCGAGGCCCGCTTCGTAGAGGTGCAGGGGACTGGGGAACACGGAACGTTCGCGCGTGGTGAGCTTGACGCCCTCCTCGATCTTGGCGCGCACGCGATCGCTACCCTCTCAGTCGCCCAGCTCGCTTCGCTCGCACTGCCGATTGCGTGAACGGAGCAGCGTGACGTCGAAGAACCGCACCGAAATCGTCCTGGCTACGCGCAGTGAAGGGAAGGTCCGCGAACTGGTCGAAATGGTTGCGGAGGCGGGTTTCGCTCCGGTGACGCTCGATGCGATCGGAGTGCGCGAAGTTGCAAACGAGGAGACGATCGAAGCGTTCGACACGTTCGAAGAAAACGCTCTCGCAAAGGCGCGGTGGTTCAGCGCGCACTGTGCGGGACGCGTGGTCCTCGCTGACGATTCCGGACTCTGCGTAGACGCGCTCGGCGGCCGACCGGGAGTACGCAGCAAGCGGTGGGCGTACGCACCGGGAATCGCATCTCAGGACTTGGACGCAGCAAACAACGCGCGACTCGTTCGCGAACTTGCACCGCACGCGGTACGCGCTGCGCGGTATGTATGTATCGCGGCGCTCTCGTGGCCGGGCGGCGAACTCCATGAGCGCGGTGAATGTGCGGGAGTGATTACCGCTGAGCCGAGCGGTGCCGGCGGCTTCGGGTACGACCCGTATTTTGTGTGCGATGAACTTCGCGCGACGTTTGCCGACGCGAGCGCGAATGACAAGGCGCGTGTGAGCCATCGTGGTCGCGCGGTGCGCGCGGCGCTTCGCGCGTTTGCTCGCGCTGCACCCGGCATGCACAAGTGAGTGTGCGGAACCGTTGACCACGTTCGGCACGAGGAGTATGATTCGCCTTCGATTTGCGGGGCGTAGCGTAGCCCGGTATCGCGCCTGCTTTGGGAGCAGGAGGTCGCCGGTTCGAATCCGGCCGCCCCGATCGGACGCGAATTGATTATCACAAACGAGAAGGCGATGAGAAACACAAGGCGTTGTTCGTTTTGAATCGGCGCCAGTAGCTCAGATGGATAGAGCGGGAGCCTTCTAAGCTCCAGGTCGGGGGTTCGATTCCCTCCTGGCGCGCCTCGCGATGAAGGACGGTGAAGAACTTGGTGCGCGGTTTTGCGCGCATTGCGCCCTTAGCTCAATTGGCAGAGCAAGTGACTCTTAATCACTAGGTTGTAGGTTCGATTCCTACAGGGCGCACGTCGTATAAACTAAAGGGCCACAGCGAGTTAACACGCTGTGGCCCTTCGGCATTTCGGTCCCTCGCTGTCGGCACAGTCACCGGAGAGTCACCGGACCGCTCCTCAAGCGCGATACAGGCCGCGAGGTAGTCGCGGAAGGCAAGGATCGCCTCGACTGTCAGACGGTGGCACACAGGGCAGCTGGGGGCCGTGGACGGCGCACCGCAGCGGTGGCAGGGGAATGTGGTCATGCGCGGGAACATCGCGCCGGATCAGTGCCGGCAACGGCGGCCAACGGGGTCGTGGTCAATTCAAATAGAGATTCGCGTTGGCGCAGCGCGGCTGGCGGGGGCGAACTAGCGAGTGGCCGGGGCGCTCGGCGGCACCACGCTCGCGCTCGGCCCTGTCCAGCGCTAGCATCACTTTCACGCGCCCCCGGATTGCCCCGCCGCAGAACGCCAGTTGTTAGCTATCACCAACACGGAAATGCCTCATACGGTTCGGCATCTACTCCTGCACCCAAGTAGGCTCTGGTCGCGACACGAGGTGCTCCAGCGTCCCTCGCCGGTGCCCCAAGAGCCAGGCGTGTATGGTTGGTACTTTCGAGACATCCCTGATGGCGTCCCAACCGACGGATGTCACCGGCACGCCGGTATGACTCTGCTGTATGTAGGCATCTCGCCGCGCAGGCCGCCCGTGAATGGAGCGCCGCCGAGTCGCCAGCAACTGCGCAAGCGGATCCGATATCACTTTCGCGGGAACGCTGAGGGTTCGACCCTCCGCCTTACGCTCGGCTGTTTGCTCTCGACACGCCTCGGTATCGAGCTTCGTCGCGTCGGGGGTGGTACAAGGCACACGTTTGCGAGCGGCGAAGCTCTGTTGTCAGACTGGATGCAAGACAATGCGTTCGTGTGCTGGGCGCCCCACCCAGATCCCCGAACCTGCGAGGAAGAGCTAATTCGGCAACTCGTGTTGCCGTTGAATCTCGAGGGCAACTCACACGCGTTCCGGCCAAAACTGTCAGCACTTCGCTCCGCTGCTCGCGGCCGGGCCGGCCAGCTCCCAATCGCGTGACATCTCGCGTGCGTTGCACCAGACGGGCGATCGATGGTTGATCGCTTAGCTCCCAGGTGAGCTGGGGCGTTACTGCTGGCGGGGCGCTCAGCCGCTTGACTTACTTGAGGAATAGTCGATACTTGATGTGCGCGGCGATTTCCCGACTTGACGGGCCGCGCACGG
>JAQBYI010000112.1 GCA_027622655.1 Gemmatimonadota bacterium
ACCTTGGGGAGGGTCCTGAAAAGTCGTGCGCTGATTGGAGTTCCCAGTAATCGGCAGCATGCTTGTCCTCACGACAGCGTACCCCTGAGGTAGACAGTTCGAGCTAGACTTTGGCGGTGTTTTTGGAGGAGATATGCGTCGCTCGAAGTTCACGGAGTCCGAGATCGTGGCCACCCTGCAGGAAGTCGACAGCGGCGTCCCGATCGCCGAGGTGATCCAGAAGCATGGGATCAGCCGAGGCACCTTCTTTGTGTGGAAGTCGAAGTACGGCGGAGCGACGGTCGTCGAGTTGAAACGCCTCCGGGAGCTGGAGGCCGAGAATGCGAAGCTGAAGCGGATGTACGCGGAGCTCGCGCTCGAGAACACGGCGATCAAAGATGTCCTCTCGCGCAAGCTGTAATGCCGCCCGCGAAGCGGCAGGTGATCGCGGTCCTGGTGGCCGACCCCGGGCTCACCGCGCTGGTGGCCGAGATGCCGCAGTGGGGCTTTTAATGTGAAGGGCCCACGCCAGAAACTCGCACTACACTCACGAACGCGCGCGAACGACCGAGTCAGTGGGCGACGCCTTCGGCACGGAGAACCCGTCGCGCCGTCATGAACAGGATCTTCACATCGACGAGAAGGGAACGCCGCAGCAGGTACTCTGATTCGAGTCGGACCTTTTCGGGTATCGGCAACTCGTCACGACCGTTCACCTGCGCCCATCCAGTCAGGCCTGGAGTAAGCGCGTGCACGCCAGCGGCTGTTCGAAGGGCAATCAGGTCAGCTTGGTTGAAGAGGGCCGGACGCGGTCCCACGAAGCTCATTTCCCCAACCAGAATGCTCCAGAACTGCGGCAACTCATCTAGGCTGCTGCGTCGAAGGAAGTCACCAACCGAAGTCAAATATGCACCTGGGTTTGTCAGTAGATGTGTGGCAACCGCGGGTGTATCCTCTCGCATAGTCCGAAACTTCGGCATTCGAAAGATTGTGTTGTCACGCCCAACTCGATTGGACCAGTACAATACTGGCCCGGAAGACGAGAACCTTACGAGCATGGCAATGGCCATCAGCGGGATGGCGGATACGACGATCGCAATCAACGCGAACACGATGTCGAATGAACGCTTGGCTACGGTCACGAAGTGAAGTCGTCTGGAAGCAATCGGGGGCATCTAGGAGCGGGGAGGAGGCAACGTCCACGCAGCCTCGCGAAACCTAGTAGCTCAGAATCGGGATAGAAAAATCTATCGGGGTGCGCTGAGTATAGGCCGCGGTTTCCTGCCACGCGAGCACTGGTGAGCGGGCTTCGGCGCGACCGCAACTGCGCCGGTGTGCCTCGCGGGCCTTTCGTCCTGCGGTCCTGGCGGGTGAACCGGAGCCGGCGGGGGCCGAAGTGAAGCCGCGGTGGGACGGCGACCCTGCTCCCTACCCTCGGCATCGCGGTGATCGTGCTCGGCGCGTTGTATTTCGCCGCCGAGCGGCGCGCGCGGATGCCGTCAGCCAGCGCCGGGGCTCCGCCGACGTAGGAAGTCCTCGGCTGCGGCGCGCAGTCCGGCGTCGACGCCGACCGGCGGACTCCAACCGAGCGCGCTGCGCGTTGATGAGATATCCACCTGGAGCGAGCCGAGCACGCGGCGCGCGATGGATCCAGCGCCGACGACTGTGGCCGCGATATTCAGCAGTGACGCCGGAACCGGCACCAGCCGCGCGGGCTTGTCCAGCGACGCAGCGAGACGGCGCAACAGCGCGGCAGTTGAGAGGTCTTCGCCGTCACTGACGAGGAACGTCTTGTTGGCCGCGGCCGGATGGCGCGCGCACGTCACAACGAGGTCGCACAGGTTGTCGAGCGCCACCAGGCTGCGACGGTTGTCGACCGCGCCGAAGGGCAGCGGGATGCCCATCGCCAGCAGTTTCATCATCGTCAGGAAGTTGCCTTTCACGCCAGGGCCGTGGACGAGCACCGGCCGGATGATGGCGACTGTCATTGGGGTCGTGGCGGCCACGTCGCGCAACGCCAGTTCGGCCTCGAGCTTCGACACGCCATACGGATCCAGAGGCGCCGGCAGGTCGTCAGCCGTGAAGGGAGCGCCTTGAGCTGTCTCCTCGCCGTTGACTTTGATCGAGCTTAGGAAGACGAAGCGCTCGACGCCCGCGGCCGCGGCTTGCTTCGCGAGCGCCGCCGAACCGGCGACGTTCACGCGCCGGAATTCCTTCAGCGGATCGGCGGCCGATTCCCGCATCACGTGAACGCGCGCCGCGCAGTGCACGACCATGCGAGCGCCTCGGAGCGACGAGCTCCAGTCGGTGTTCGCGTCTAGGTCACCGACACGCGCGATCTCGGCACCTGACGGTGCGGCGGCATCGCGCCGTACGGCGGCCCGCGGCGTCTCGCGGCCATCACGGAGAATCTGGGCGACGACAGCGCGCCCCACGAATCCGGACGCGCCGGTGACGAGAACGGTTGGGTTGGCCATGTAGCCGTTATTGTAATGGTCAGTGAGAATCGCTGTAGTCGGCTGCGGACTGGTGGGGCTTGGCACCGCATACGCGTTGCAGCGGATGCTGGCCCGCGCGGACGTCGTCGTCTGTGAGAAGGAGGGCCGGCTCGGAGCGCATCAGAGCACGCGCAACAGCGGCGTGCTGCACGCCGGGCTGTACCACCGCCCCGGTTCGGCCAAGGCCTTCCTCGCGACCGGGGGGATACGGTTGATGTCCGCGCTCGCCCAGCGTCACGCGGTGCCGCGCGAGCAGTGCGGCAAGGTGGTCGTCGCAGCTCCCGACAAGAACGGCACACGGAGGTGGAGCGCCTCCGCGCGCTCTTCGAGCGCGGCAAGGCGAACGGGC
>JAQBYI010000060.1 GCA_027622655.1 Gemmatimonadota bacterium
GGGGGCAACCGCGGGTTACTACACGGCGGGAGGGGTAGGGGGGGGGGAATCGATCTTGATGCGCGTTGGGTGTGAATAGATGTTCGCCGACTGGCCGCGCAGCAGGCCAATGAGCGTCAGGCCGGCATCCTCGGCGAACCGAATGGCGAGGCCGGTGGGGCGGGAGACCGCGGCAAGCAACGGCGAGCCGGCCACGGCAACCTTCTGAACGAGTTCGTAACTGGCGCGGCTGGTGACCACAAAGAAACCGTCCGCCGCGGGAGTGCCGGCTCGCGCGAGCGCGCCGATCACCTTGTCGAGCGCGTTGTGCCGCCCGACATCCTCACGTACTACGCGCAAATCACCGTCGGCGCTGGCGAACGCCGCAGCGTGCACGGCGCGCGTCTCAGCGTTTACGGGCTGCTGCGCGGCGAGTGCCTCACCTGCGCGCGCGACGGCTGCCGCGGTGAAGGTTGCAGTTGAAGTCACGACTCGCGGAGCGCGAATCGCATTGTCGATCGCGTCGATTCCGCAAAGGCCGCACCCCGTGCGCCCGACGAGTGCGCGCGTACGCTCACCGACACGCGCCTGGGCCTCGGGCGGGAGTTCCATCTGCACCTCGATTCCGCGCACGTGGCGCACAACGTCCACTCGCGCAATCTCGCTGGCACGCGCGACGATCTCTTCCGAGATCGTGAAGCCGACCGCCAAATCTTCCAGATCGGCCGGCGTGCACATCATCACGACGTGCGGCTTGCCGCCATAGACAAACGCGACCGGCACTTCCTCCGCTACGGCCGCTGAGTCCTGCGACGCCACGCCGGCGTCGATGCGGGTGAACGACCGCGACTGCGCGGGCGGAAGGTTGCCGAGGTCGGTCACGCGGGCGGACGTCTGGCCGACGGTGCCGCTAGAGCGACGTAGACTGATTCGCGCGGTCGGCGGACATCTGTTCCGCGGACTGACCTGTCTGCACATGGCGCCAGCCGAAGCGACCCTTGATGCACAGATTGCCGACCGTGATATCGTGGTCGAGCGGGCTCGTCGCTTTCACGATCTCGCCGTCCTGCACGTGCAGCGTGAGCGTGCATCCTACTCCGCAGAACGGGCACACCGTATCTGTCGAGGTCTGTATTGACTCGTCCCACTCGCCGGCCTCGCGCATGTCCCACTCGCGTTTCGACATCAGTGCGCCCGTCGGACAGACGGCGATGCAGTTGCCGCAATAGACACACGCCGACGTAGGCAGGTCCACCGCGAACTCCGTGGAGATGTGCGCGTCAAAGCCGCGCCCTGCCACAGCGATCGCAAACGTGTTCTGATGATCGTCGCCACACGCTTCCACACACTTGTAGCAGAGGATGCACTTGGCGTAGTCGCGGATGTAGAGATTGTTGTCCACCTTCACCGGCTGCGCGACAGTCTCGCATTCACCAAACCGTTCCGGCTTCGCGTCATACTCGGCGAGCATGTCGCTCATTCCCGGCGTCGTCGAAAGGTCAACCGACGAGGCAAGCATCTCCAGCACAAGCTTGCGGGTGAGGTCCACACGCTTGTTGCGCGTCTTGACCTTCATTCCTGGTTCGACCGTGCGCGAACAACTCGGCACCAGCACGCGAGCCCCTTCGACCTCAACGACGCAGACGCGGCAGACGTTAACCGGCTTCAGTGTCTCCAGCCAGCAGAGCGTGGGGATGTCGATGCCGAGCGCCTGGCACGCATTGAGAATCGTCGACCCCTCGGGAACACTCACGGACTTGCCGTCCACCGTCAGCTCGACCATCACCTTCGGTTTCGTCGATGGGCGAGCAAGCTGAACGAGCTGCAGATGAGGAGACGTCATACGGGATACAGGTTGAGGCGCTTGATCGCGCTTTCGACGGCGGCGTAGGCGGTCTGGCCCAGTCCGCAGATAGATCCGTCTTTCATCGCGACGCCGATCTCTTCGAGCAGCGCGAGTTCGTCCTGTACGCTGCCGTGCGGTTTCTTGGCGGCGATGCGATGCAGGGCCTCCTGCTGACGCACCGTTCCAACGCGGCACGGTACGCACTGACCGCACGATTCGTCACGGAAAAACTTCGCGATGCGATGGATCATGTCGAGCATGTCCACGGTGTCGTCGAACGCAACGACGACGCCGGAGCCAAGCGTGACGCCGGCCGCGCGAGTGTCCTCGTGCGTGAGCCTGAGGTTCATTTCATCCGGGCGTACGAACGCGCCGGCCGCGCCGCCGAGCAGTGCGCACTGGAGCTTCCCGCTTCCTGACACGCCACCGGCGAGTTCCATCAGTTCGCCGAGCGTCGTGCCCATGGGGACTTCGTACACGCCGGGCCGCGCAACGTGACCGCTCATGCAGAAAAGCCGAGTGCCCGCGCTCTGTTCCGTACCGATCTTTGCCGCGGCCGCGCCGCCACCAAGGATGATCGGGATCACGTTCGCCAGCGTCTCGACGTTGTTGACGATAGTCGGCTTGCCGAACACTCCGTGCGAGACCGGAAACGGCGGTTTGTTGCGTGGTTCGCCGCGCTTGCCTTCGATGCTCTCGAAAATCGCGGTCTCTTCGCCGCAGATGTATGCGCCAGCGCCGCGGCGCACTTCGATATCGAACGAAAAGTCGCGCTTCATGATCTTCGGACCAAGCAGTCCGATCGCGCGTGCCTGCTTGATGGCGTGTTGCATGCGCTGCGCGCCCAGCGGATACTCGCCGCGGATGTAGACGTAGCCGCGGGTACATCCGGCCGCGTACGCGCCAATCGTCATCGCTTCGATGATCGCGAACGGATCGCCCGTGAGCAGCACGCGGTCCTTGAACGTGCCCGGCTCAGACTCGTCGGCGTTGCAGATGATGTACTTCGGTGTCGCCTCCTGCTGGCGCACGGCGTCCCACTTTCTGCCGGTCGGGAATGCAGCGCCGCCGCGGCCGAGCAATTTTGCGGCGTTCAGTTCGGCGATTACGCCTTCGGGGCCGAGTTCGAACGCCTTCTCCAGCGCCTCGTACCCGTCGCCCATCTGATAGGCAGTCAGCGATGTTGGATTGACCACCCCAATTCGTTTCAGGAGTCGCGGTTCACCGAGACATCCCGTCACTGTGTGGTACTTGGCAGTGGTCTGTGTGTTCTGTGTGCTCTGTGTTTCCTTCGCCGGCCCGACACTGGCCAACACGTCGTCGGGTTCTGCGCCGCCGCCGAGCAGGCCCATCGCGAAGTCGCCGTCTACTGAACCGAGTGATCGTTCAACGACGGTGGGTCCCGCTTCGATATAGAGAGCCGCCGGCGCGACATCGCAGAGGCCGAGGCACGGTGACGTCGTCCATGCGCCGTGTGAATCGTCAATCACGATTCGGCCCGCCGAGTCGCGACGCGCCAGGGAGTGCGGACCGGGGGCAGCGCCGTTGCCAGCGTGTCCTGCCGCGTGACCGTCGCCCTTTCCGATTCCGTGCGGGAGCGGACCGCCGTGCTGACCGGTGAGTTCGTCGCAGAGCGCCTTCGCACCCTTGGCGCGGCACGCTATGTCGTCGCACACGTGCAGCACGCGTTTCGGACGCGGCTGCGTGGACAGCATCATGTAAAACGTCGCCACGCCCCACGCTTCGGCCGGCGGAACTGTCAGCCGTTCGCACACATAGTTGAAGCCGCCCTCACTGATCCAGCCGATGCGCTCCTGCAATGCCTGCAGCGCGGGGAGGAGCAGGTGACGACGGTCGCGCTGGTCCTTGCCGCCGAAGGCCACGTGCAGTTCGCGCGTTGTGCGGGCCTGAGTGCCGTACCAGGCAGCGTGCGGTTCGCCAAGTCGGGCGTCAACAGCCTGCCGTTCTTCCGGTGTGGCTTCGGCGTCGAGGAGCTTTATGTCCATTTCGCTATCGGTGTGCCGGGATCGCAGTGGTGGCGAGCACCACGTTGACGGCGCACGCCTTGAACTCCGCCGTGCCCGACTTCGGGTCCGACGCGTTGATCGTGAGCACGTTGGTCATTGCGTCGTCGGGGTAGTGCAACGTCATGAACACGAGCCCGGGGCGCAGGCCGGTGTCGATTCGGGCCGGCACGATAAGCGAACCGCGCCGCGATGTCACGCGCACAGTGTCTCCGGTGTTCGCACCAACGCGCACGGCATCCTCGGGCGAAATGTCGAGTGTCTCGCCGCGACTGAGCGGGGAGTCGTAGCCGGCGGTCTGCACCCCGGTGTTGTACGCGTCGAGATGGCGCCCCGTAGTGAGCGTGAACGGGTACTGCGCGTCGGGCTTCTCGACGGGCCCTTCATGCTTCACCACACTGAACGGCGCGGCTGTTCCGCGTTCGGCACCCTGCTTCCAGAGTCGGTCGTGAAGGAAAATCGCACCAGGATCATTCTCATTCGGGCACGGCCACTGCAGCCCGTGATGCTCATCGAGGCGCGCATAGCTCATGCCGCCGGCAAAATCCGGCGCAACCGTGCGAAACTCGTTCCAAACGGTTTCCGGATCGGGAATATTGAGATCCTTGCCGAGCCGTTTGGCGATCTCGTTGATAATCCAGAGTTCGTCCTTCGCCCCGGCCGGCGGCTCTACGACTTTGCGGCAGCGCTGTACGCGCCGCTCGCTGTTGGTCACAGTACCGTCTGACTCGCACCAGCTTGCGGCCGCCGGAAGAAGCACGTGGGCCATCTCCGCAGTCTTGGTCATGCAGATTTCCTGCACGACAAGATGGTCGAGTTCGCTGAGCACGTGCTGCACGTGGTTTGCGTCGGCGTCGGACTGCGCCGGGTTTTCGCCAATCACGTAGAGCGCCGTGAGTTCCTTGCGATCCATGGCTGCGATCATCTCCGTGAGGTGCCAGCCCGGAGTGGGCTGCAGCTTCACCCCCCAGTGCTTCTCGAATCGCTCGCGTATCGCTGGCACCATCATGTCCTGAAAGCCGGGGAGCCGGTTCGGAATGGCGCCCATGTCGCCGCCGCCCTGCACGTTGTTCTGGCCGCGGAGCGGGTTGAGTCCCGAGCCCCACTTGCCGACGTGGCCAGTGAGGATGGCGAGGTTGATGAGCGCAAGCACGTTGTCGGCGGCGTCGTGATGCTCGGTGATGCCGAGCGTCCAGCAGATCATGGCCTTGTCGGCCTTCGCGTATTTGTGTGCGCACTCACGGATCACCTCGGCGGGAACACCCGTAAGCTCTTCGCCGACCTCGAGCGTGTACGACTGAACGCTCGCTTTGTACTCCTCGAAACCTTCGCAGGCGTTCGAGATGAATTCCTTGTTGTGCAGTCCCGCGCGGATGATCTCGCGCGCCATTGTATTGGAGAGGGCGATGTCGCTTCCGACGTGCACGCCCATCCAGACGTCGGCCCACTGCGCGGACTCGCTGCGCCTGGGGTCAATCACGTACAGACGTGCGCCGTTGCGCACCCCTTTGAGGAGGTGATGGAACCAGATGGGATGCGCGTTGCGCGCGTTCGATCCCCAGAGGAGGATGACATCGGTGTCCTCCACCTCTGCGTACGAACTCGTCCCGCCGCCTGCACCAAAGACTGTCGCCAGACCGACGACGCTAGGAGCGTGTCATGTCCTGTTACAACTGTCGATGTTGTGCGACCCGAACGCGATGCGGGCGAGCTTCTGTGCGGCGTAGTTCACTTCGTTCGTGGACTTCGAGCACGAGAAAATTCCCGTCGCATTCGGACCGCTGGCCGCGATGTTCCGGCGAAACCCTTCGGCGGCGACGTCGAGCGCATGCTCCCACGTCGTGGCCTTGAGGACGCCGTTTTCTCGCACCATCGGCTCGGTAAGCCGGACGTACTCCGTGGCGGTTTTCTTCCCGCGACGCGCGCCGGCGCTCGGCGTGCTGCGGGCGGTTCCCTGCTGCCCCATGAGCCCCCTCTCTATAGATGGATCCTACATCCATAGAGAGGATGGCCAACTGAACGGAAATCTTCAAGGCGGGGGGGGTTAGCCCCGGCTCGCCACCAGCGCCGCTACCTCCCGAACCCTTGCATCCACGATCGGTGAATCCGGGAGCACGTCCTTCACGACGTCGGTCGTCTTGAGGCCGTTGCCGGTGATGCAGAGGACGACCTCGTCGTCCTGAGTGAGTCGACCGTCGCGGGCGAGATTGAGCGCGGCAGCTACGGTCACGCCGCCGGCGGTTTCGGTGAAAACTCCGGTCGTTTCTGCCAGCAGCCGGATTCCGGCGACAATCTCCGCATCCGAGACGTGGGCGCCCCACCCGCCGCTCTCCACCATAGCCATCGCGGCGAACCGACCGTCCGCTGGATTACCGATCGCTATGGATCGGGCGATGGTATTGGGAATCTCAGGCACCAGCGCACCGCCACCGCGTTCGACGAGTCGAACGATAGGGGCGCACCCGCTGGCTTGCGCGCCGTACAGCCTGGGCGCCGCGCCGTTCACCAGCTTGGCGTCCTGAAACTCGCCAAACGCCTTTCGAAGCTTCGTAAGAAGCGAGCCGCCGGCCATCGGTGCGACAACCGCGGTCGGCAATCGCCATCCGAGTTGTTCCGCGATCTCGAAGCCCATCGTCTTGGAGCCTTCGCCGTAGTAGCCGCGGAGGTTCACGTTCACGATGCCCCAACCGAAACGGTCGGCGAGCTGGGCGCAGAGGCGGTTCATGTCGTCGTAGTGGCCGCGCACGCGAACGAGATTCGCGCCGAAGACCGCGGTGTTGATGATCTTGGCGGGCTCGAGGTCTTCAGGAATGAAGATCCAGGCCGGCAGCCCGGCCCGGGCGGCGTGCGCGGCGACTGCGTTCGCGAGGTTGCCAGTGCTCGCGCACCCGACGACGCCGAGTCCGAGCGCGTGCGCGGCGTTGATAGCCGTTGTCACCACCCGGTCCTTGAACGAGAGCGACGGTTGCGCGACCGCGTCGTTCTTCACCCAGAGTCGCGCGACGCCCAGCTTGGATGCGAGCCGAGGCGTTTCAATGAGCGGCGTGAATCCGGTTTCGAGCGAATGGACCGGCGTCCCTTCGAACGGGAGCCATTCCTTGTACCGCCAGAGCGACGGTACACGCCGCTCGATGTCCTCACGATCGGGGAGGACGCGATTGGCAGGATACATCGGCTCGAGCGGGCCGAGGCATTCTGCGCAGATGGCGTCCGGGGACGCCGCGTATTCAGTTGCGCAGAGCTTGCAAGCTTGCGGCAGGGCCGCAAGCGAAGTGGTGGTTGATGGCATGTCAGGAGGGTGAGCGAAGAGTGAGGAGTAAGCGATGAGTGAGGGGCGACGGGGAAGTGAGGCGTGAGGACCGAGTGAGGAGTGAGTTACCCCGTCACTCCGTACTGCTTACTTACACCTCACCCCTCGCTCACCCACCTCACATCGGCCTAATACTTCGGCTGGCTCGGATCTACTTCCTCGATCCAGCGGTGAATGCCACCTGCGAGATTCCACACGCGCGTGAATCCTGCCGCCTGCAACTGCTGCACGGCTTTCGCGCTGCGCACACCGCTGCGGCACGCGAGCACGAGGTCGCGGTCACGCGGAAGTTCGGCGATGCGATCGGCCAGCTGGCCGAGCGGAACGGCAATCACCTTTGGATACTTCGCGATCGCAAGCTCATGCGGTTCGCGCACGTCCACGATGTCGATCTCATCCTTCGCGAGTCGGGCCGCTGCATCGGTCGGCGTGATTTCGGGAACGTTCAAGCTCACTTTGGGGTCTCCTCCGACGTGCGGTGAACCACAGAATTGTTCGTAATCAATGAGTTGCGTGATTTTGCGAGTGCCGCAAGCCGGACACGCCGGGTCCTTGCGGACCATTACGGTTCGGAAATTGGCACCAAGCGCGTCGATGAGCAGCAGCCGCCCGCTGAGTGACTCGCCGATTCCAAGAATCAGCTTGATAGCCTCAGTGGCCTGGATCGTGCCCACGAGCCCCGGAAGCACACCGAGTACTCCGCCTTCGGCGCAGCTCGGCACGAGTCCCGGGGGTGGCGGTTCAGGATAGAGGCAGCGATAACACGGGCCGTCCTTCGTCGCGAACACCGACGCCTGGCCTTCGAACCGGTAGATGCTTCCGTACACGTTCGGAATGCCAAGCAGTACGCAGGCATCGTTCACGAGATATCGCGTCGGGAAGTTGTCCGTTCCGTCGACGACCAAGTCATAACCTTGGAGAATCTTCATCGCGTTTGCCGATGTGAGCGCCTCCTCATACGTCGTGAGCAGGACGAACGGATTGACATCGGTGAGTCGCTTGCGTGCGGACTCGATCTTGGATCGTCCGACGTCGCTCGTGCCGTGCAGCACCTGACGTTGCAGGTTGGTGACATCCACGACATCGAAATCCACGATGCCGATGTTGCCGACGCCCGCGGCCGCGAGGTAAAGCGCGAGTGGCGAGCCGAGTCCGCCCGCGCCGATGAGCAACACGCGTGCGGCCTTCAGCTTTCGCTGTCCCTCGACGCCGACGTCGGGCAGGAGGAGATGCCTGCTGTAACGCAGGATCTCATCGTGCGAGAGGTCGGGGAGCTTGCGTGGGTCGGCTGTCACGTCGGTTTCGGCGATGGCCTGTAGAGAGTCAGGTGAAACGTACTGGGAATCGTCCGCGAGGATGCGGCGCTCAGGGACGCGCACGGTGGTTGTCATCGGCTCACCCACCCGCGATGGCGGGAACGACGGTGAGTTCATCGCCGTCGCTGACCGTGGCGCCGAAGCCACCGTGGAACCGGATGTCCTCGTCGTTCAGGTAGAATGTCACGAACGGATACGGCTCGCCATTGGCATCGCGCAGGCGTGAGCCGAGCGCGGGGAAGCGTTGCGCCGCGTCAGCGACGAGTTCACCGACCGTAGCGCCCGAAACAGCGAACTGCTTGTGGTCGGCGAGCCTGGCGAGAATGGCGGGCAGGAACAGTGTAGCAGGCATTGGGACCTCAGGCTGGCGCGCGCAACCGCGCGCGAGTTATTGCGAGCAGGTGAGAGCTCAGGAATCGTCGGTACTGCTGGCGTTGCGTCGGTCTGGCCGGCGACCAACGGACGGTCTCCGGGAGCGTCGAGCTTGTAGCAGTGCCGTGCGGCGGGGAACGCGCCTGCACGAACTTCGGCGGCATACGCCTCAAACGCGTCGGTGATTGTCGCGTCTAGTGACGCCAGTCGCGAAACGAATCGTGGTGCGATGTCGCCGACAAAGTTGCCGAGCAGGTCGTGTGAGATGACGAGCTGGCCATCGAGGTGCGGCCCGGCGCCGATACCGTGCACGGGAATCGTCAGTCTGTCGCGGATGTACGCCGCGCTCTCGGGTGGAACGGCCTCGAGGAGGATCGCGAACGCGCCGGCGTTCTCGAGAGCGCGCGCGTCGTCGAGGATGCGTTCGGCGGCGGCGCGCGTTTTCCCCTGCACCCGATATCCGCCGAGTTGGCCGAGCGACTGCGGTGTGAGCCCCAAGTGGCCCATCACGGCGATTCCGGCGTCGGAGATCGCGCGGACGCGGTCAACAACACGCAGTCCTCCCTCGAGTTTCACTGCGTCGCAGCCGGCCTGAATGAACGCGCTGGCGTTTCGCACCGCATCCTCGCTCGACACCTGGTACGACAGGAACGGGAGGTCGCCGATTACGAATGCGCGTTCCACGCCGCGCGCGACGGCGCGCGCAAAGACGAGCATCTCGTCCATGCCGATACCGATCGTGCTCGGAAGGCCGAGCACTGTCATCGCGGCCGAGTCTCCTACGAGAATCACGTCCACACCGGCGCGATCGGCGAACACGGCGGTGGGGTAGTCGTATGCCGTCACGCAGACGGCCTGCTTCCCGCGCTCGCGAAATCGGCGGAGCGTGGCGACGCTCACCTTCGGCCCGCGTTTTCTCCTTTCCGTCTTCTCTCCGTCTAATTCCGTCATCTCTCTCTCCTCATCTCAAAAAAAATGGCCGTCCTCCGTGTTGATGCACGGAATACGGCCGCCTTAAAACAAAATTGCCGGGACAGAAATGAACGCCGCCCGGCGGTCGCATTTTTAGCATTTCTTTTACGTGGCTGCAATAGGCGGCAAATGACCACGACTTCAATTGTAAGCCAACACTACACGACAGTGGCCCGCGCTGTCAAGCGTGTGCTCAACAGCGTGTGCTCAACAGCGTGTGCTCAACAGCGTGTGCTCAACAGCGTGTGGTGCCGTCAGCGTGTGGTGCCGTCACCGTTGCTCGATTTCAGCCGGCGAGCGCGCCGCGGATCGCCCGGGCGAGCGCATCCACGGAGAACGGCTTCTGCAGAAACAGCGAAGCGGACTCGGGGGCAAGGTCGTCGCCCACGAATCCGCTCATGCGAACGATCCGCACGTGCGGGTATTGCGCGGCGACAAGTTTACCGAGCCTCATACCCGACATTTCAGGGTGGATGATGTCGGTGACGAGGACGTCGATATCGTCCGCCCGCTCGCGCAGTGTTTCGAACGCTTCGGTCGGTGTCCCGGCCGCGAACACGACGTAGCCCAGTCGTTCCAGAATCGTCGTCGTCGTAGCGCGCACCGCCGCATCGTCCTCTACGATCAGAATCGTTTCGTCGCCGCCGGCGGCAAAGGGCAGCTCGTCGACTTCGGGAGCGCCAATCGCTACGGCAGGGCGCGCGACCGATGGCGCAGCGTGGTACGGAAGGAACATGCGCACCGTCGTGCCCTTGTTCGCCTCGCTCTCGACCGTGATGAAGCCACCGCTCTGCTTGACGATGCCGTACGTCGTGGCGAGCCCCATTCCGGTGCTCGTGCCATGCGGCTTGGTCGTGAAAAACGGCTCGAACAAGCGCGGGCGTGTGCGACAGGTCGAGCCGCAGCGTAACGTCACCGCCGGCCAATGGCAGGAGCACACCTTCCATGTCGCGAAGGACGGCGTTCAGGTCGAGTTGTACGGGGTGCAGCACCTGACGACGACCAAAGGCGAGGAGTTGGCGCGTGAGCCGCGCGCCGCGCGCGGCCGAGCCGAGGATCGCGCGCAGATCTTCCTGCGCCGCCGCATCGGCCGGTAGTTCCATGCTCAACAACTCGGCATATCCCGAGATCGCCATCAGCAAGTTGTTGAAATCGTGCGCCACTCCGCCCGCCAGCCGCCCGACGCTCTCGAGGCGCTGTGCGTACCGCCTCGCGGTCTTCGGCCACGACCTGCGCATAGAAGCGATCGGCGCTCGGAGCAAAGGCGCGTGGTTCGTGGCCGAATATCCGGAACACTTCGTCCGACCAACTGGACGCTCTATCCCGAGCCGTCTCAGAGTCGAGTTCAACCTGCCACCAGCCCAGATGCGCCATCTCAAGCGCCTGACGCAGAAAGACGTCGGACGTTCGGCGACCAGCGGAGCGGCGCGGTTCGGGCGGGGGGGATTTCACAACCCCAGACAATACCGGCTCCAGTGCCGCCACGCCATCTGAATTTTCAACGGACGCCGCCGGCGCGAAGCGCGCCGCGTTCGATTCGTCTCAGCCGCTCGCTGCAGGGGACTGAATCGGAGTCTCACGACCTCGCGCTGTCACCCGTTCAACCCCGATAACTGACCAGTTTCTGACCAGTACCGCTTCGTCGAAATTGTTGACTGTCGGGCAAACGTGACGAGGCGTAACCAGCAACAGAGTTCCGATGGGCGGGAGCGCAGCGCCGGCCGGGACGTCCACGGGAAGGTGTTCTTCGCTCGGTCGTTGCGGAATCCAGTCTGGGTGCCCTTCAATGCGGCACGTCGGAACGCCGGCGTCGGCCGAGACCGACTTGTGGCCGGCATCGCAGGTGAACCGGGTCGGCGTCGGATGGCTTACGACGGTTGTCAGCACACGCGCAGCGGCGGCAAGGTTCCACGCCGCAGGGAGTTGGGCCAAACTCGTAGTGTCGTTGTACACCACCGTCCCTGGCGAGATCTGCACGTCGGATGGCCACGAGGCGAATGCATGGTACGTGGCGGCCGACGCGGTCGCCGGTGTTCCGGCGACGACGACTTCCCCTACCGTCAAGCCGGCGGCGGTGAGGGCGGAGACCAACGCGCCGAGGCGGTCGTAGCCGCCGTGTGCAGCGCGTTCACGCTCGCCGAGGTCGTCGAACGAATGCATGTGGCCGTCGTACCAGTGGAGGCCCGCGAACGAGCAACCGGATGTCGCGATCAGGCGCGCGAGCGCAATGATCCGCGCCGCGTCCGGCGTTCCACCGGTGCGATCCATTCCCGGGTTTACGTCGATGAACAGCGGGGTTCCACTCCCTTTCCAACTCTCCACGTGCGCGGCGGTTTCGATGAGCGCGGCGACGCGCGTTTCGGGAAAGGCCGCCGCGAGTTCGCGGATTCGTGACGCGTTCGCACCGACGTGCGGAAAAGCGACGAGCACATCGCGCGCACCGAGCTCGAGCAAAGTGCGGAGTTCGAGCGTCGTGGCACACTTGAAGCGCGTGAGCCCGCCTTCGATCATCGTCAGCATGACGGCCGCGAGTTTGGCCGTCTTCACGTGCGGCCGCCAGCGCGACGCGTCGCCACCGAACTGCGCGACGATTGCTCGAATGTTATTTGCGACGACGTCCGGCTCGATCAGCAGGGCCGGCGTCCGCACATCAGCGAAGGCCTCGACGGTCATTCCTGAAGGGGTTCGACTACGACGGCCGTGCCGTAGCACAGCACTTCCGTCGCGTGCCCGGTCTTTCCTCCGATGTCCGACGCGTCATAGTGCATCCCGATGATCGCGTTTGCGCCACGTTCTTCGGCGTGCTGCACGAGGAGATCGAACGCCTCTTCACGGGCCTGCTCGCACATCTCGGTGTATGCCCCGATGTTGCCGCCGACGATGGACTTGAGGCCGCCGAGGATACCCTGCGATATGGTCGGCGCGCGCACGATGATGCCGCGCACGACTCCCTTGTATTCAGTAATGCGGTATCCCTCGAACGCGAGCGTCGTAGTGACATACATGGGCGTCTGGGTGAGAAGGGGGAGTGATGAGTGAGGAGAAAGTGAAGAGTGAGGAGCGAGGAGAAGGTAGCTCCGCAGGTCCACCTTACTCTTCACCGGCGTTCCTCGCCATAGCCCGCCACCGCAGGCCTACCCCGCTTCACTCCTCACTCCTCACGCCTCACTCCACCTCGCTCATAGCTGGCCCACTTCGCATTGTCCGCAGCACGTACCGCGCCATTCCGAATGCGAGTTCGCGCTCACCAAGTACCACGCGTTCCACACCGAGTCGTTGGAATACCGCAAGGTCCGCTTCCGTGTGCACGCGGACGACAATGCTTATGTCGGGGCGCGTGCGACGGGCTTCGTCCACAATGAGGCGGGCATGAATTGGCTCTGGCGCCGTCACTATCAGCATGCGCGCGCCTGCGAGGCCGGCGTGCCGCAACAGTCCGCCACGGGCCGCATCGCCAAACACAGCGTGCACGCCGCGTTGCCGCATGTGTTCGACCCGCGGCCGGTCGTGGTCAATCGTTACGAAGGGGATGCCCTCACCACCGAGCACGTCGCCGACCGCGTTCCCTACACGGCCGTAGCCGACGATGATCACGTGCCCGGTGCGCTCGGCTTCGCCGGCAATGGCGATGTCGATCGCGTCGCGGCGGTTTCGCGATAACCACTCCACGATTTTGACCAGCCATGAGCGTGCCTCGACAAACCGCTCAATGGGCCGGATGAGCGCGAAGAGCGCCGGATTCAGGATGATCGAGAGTATCGCGCTCGCCAGGATGATGTCGCGCGCCTCAGTTGGGAAGGCGCCAACGGCAATCCCAAGGGCGGCGATAATAAATGAGAACTCGCCTATCTGACCGAGAGCGGCGCCGAGCGTGAGTGCCGTGCGTAACGATTGCCCGAGCAACAGCGCCAACACCGTCGCGGTGGCCGCCTGACCGACGAGAATCACGAGCAGCACGATACCGATGCGCTGCCACTCATTCACGAACACATACGGATCAACCAGCATTCCTACCGAGACAAAGAACAGCACGGCGAACGCGTCCTGAAACGGGAGCGCATCGGCCGCGGCCTGATGGCTGACGTCAGACTCGCTCACTACGAGTCCGGCGACGAAAGCGCCGAGCGCAAGAGATACGCCGAACAGCTCGGCGGCCCCGAGCGCGACGCCGAGCGCGATGCCGAGGACGGCGAGCGTAAACAGTTCGCGCGAGCCCGTGCGCGCCACGGTGGTGAGCAGCCAAGGCACCACGCGCGCGCCGATCACGAGCATCACCGCCACAAAGACGATGATCTTGCCGAACGTCAACACCAGTGCGGTGCTGATGTCGATGCTGCCGCCGCCACCTGTCGGCATCAGCGCCGGTACCAAAACGAGCGCCAGCACCATCACGAGGTCTTCGACCACCAGCCAGCCAACCGCGAGCCGTCCCTCGGGACTACCGAGGATTCCGCGCGGCTCGAGTGCACGCAGCACGACCACGGTGCTGGCGACGGATAGCGCCAGGCCGAATACGACTGAGCCGCCCCACGTCCAGCCCCACGAGTGCCCCACGAGCGCGCCAAGTGTCGTTGCGACGGCCATCTGCAGGATCGCGCCCGGGAGCGCGACCATTCGCGCCGCGAAGATGTCGCGGACGGAGAAATGCATTCCCACGCCGAACATCAGCAGGACTACTCCGATCTCGGCCAGCTCGGCGGCGAGCGACACGTTGCCCTCGAAGCCCGGCGTGAACGGCCCGATCATCACGCCAGCGACGAGGTATCCGACCACCGGCGTCAACGACAGCCGTACGGCGACCAGCCCAAGCGCGAAAGCGAGGACGACCGCGACCGCGAGGGTGGCGATGAGGGTGGATTCCAATGGCGGGTGAGGAGAGTGAGTGAAGAGTGAGGAGGAGGTAAGGAGCGAGGGGTGAGGAGATTGTGAGGAGTGAGGAGTGAGGCTGGCGGCCCTCACTCCTCAACCCTCACGTCCACTTAACTCTTCACTCGCCCTCCTCACTATTGTGCTACCGGTCCCTTCGTAATGCTGTAGAGAATTCCGTTGAACAGAAACTTGAATGTTCCGTGTGGCTGAGCGCGCTGCAGGATCTCGGGGCCGAATAGCAGGACGTTCCCCTTGCCGACTTTCGCGCTCACCGCCGCTGCGCCCTGATCGAGCACTTTCTGGCCCCACGCCCAGCCGCTGCGCAGTGGTGTTTTGCCATCGTACCATGCGACCCGCTTCACCCCAGCGGTTGCGGCGTTCGCGCCAAGCCTGAATGCCGGACTTTCGTCGAAGAACACGTCGGTGTGCTCCGCCATCCCGAAACCGAGGGGATCGTTCACGTCGACCTTGGTCTGCATTACCGAGCCGGGGACGTAGAACGTCGTGCGGGGAAGTGGCGCGCCGTTCTGCGCGACCTGATTCTCAATCGGAAGTTGCAGGAACGTGGCGAGGTTGGCGGCAGACGAACCGATGGCGATCGTTGTGCCGCCGTTCTCGATGAACGCCTTGATCGCCGGAAGTGTGCGCTCCACGGACATCGCACCCATCTGGTCACGGAACTGGGCCGGAATCGTGGATACGTCCGGCGGTGCTCCGCCGCGCCCGCCACCACGTCCGCCGCTCCCACCTGCGCCACCTGCGGGAATCGCACCGGAGACGAAAATCAGTACGTCGTACTTGGCGTTCAGGTTGCCGGCGTCGAGCTGCGGTGCGAAGACCCGCTCGAACGGAAACTCGAACTGCTCCATGATCCAGCGCGTCCACCCGCTCGGCATCGAGCCGCCGTAGTTGTCCCAGAGTCCGATCCGGGGCGTGGACATGCGCGACGAATTCGCCGGTGCCCCGGCGCGCGTACCAGAGAAGCTCACGCCAAGCTCGGCGCCGATCTTGTCGAGGTGCGCTCGCGTGGTGCCCTTGGAACGCACGTAGAACGAACCCGCCGGGAAGGTGGTGGTGCCAACCACCATCGGCGCCGACGTGCGATGCACTTCCTCGCCGGCCTTGAGCAGTCGGTTGAGCGCGATGAACGAATCGTTCGTCCGGCCACTCAGCATGTAGCCCGATGTCCCGCCTGCCGTGGCAACCGTTCCAGGCGTCGGCGCAACGTTCCAGTCGTTCACGCGCTCAAACGGCCCCGTGAATCCGTCGAGCACTCGGTCGAATTGCACGCCCATCTGGTAGGCGAGCGTCCATCCAGCGATGTCGTACGGCGGCGTGGGCGGCGCGCCCGGATAAGGGAACACGTCCGGATGGGCCTGCGGTTCGAACATGTCGATCACGTGCGGCCTGAACGACTGGTCGGCTTTCACGACGAACGAGCCCTTTGGATACGACTTGCCCTCGACACTGAAGTCCGCTGTGGCGCGCTGCACGGTGATGCCAGTCTCGCGCAACGAGTTGATGAACTTCACAACGGTCGGAAAATCGGCCTGGTCGCTCGGAATGATGAACCCGCGCGGATCGCGGAGCTCCGGCTTGTGAAGCTCGGCCCACGCGGCGGCATCGGCCTCAGCCGACGAGCCGCCGCCCCGGCCGCCTGCACCGCGACCGCCCCCGCCGCGACCGCCACTCATGGCATCGCCAGCGGCCGTGATGCGGCGATAGTTTGGCGTCCACGTGTCGCGGCTTCCCCGTTCAATGGAATGCTTGCCCATCGTATAGATGTTGAAGAGCAGGCTTTCGCGCATGCGCGACGCGTAGTCGATGAACCCGCGATCGAGCGCCACCGAGTAGTCAACGGATTGGCGAAAGTGCCAGACGCCCGGCGGCACCGGGTAGGCGAGATCGGCGCTCGGAACCTGCCGTGCCGCTACAAACGGCACACGCATTGGCGTCGGACTGCCGATCATCTCCGTGAGCAGCGCGATGATGTTGTGAAACGTGGCGGTGTTGCGGATACCGCCGTTCCACCAGCCGTCATACGGGCCGCCCGTGCGCATCGTCGCTCCGGGCATTTCTTCCACGGCGAGGCGCGTGTGCATCGCCGCGCCGAGCGACTGCAGCCCGAGAATGAGCATCGGGTCGAGGTTTGGATTGTACGGATCGCGCAGCGGAGGCGAGTAGACGATCGTTCCCGCCGGGCCGCTCTGGTGGTGGTTGTACAGAATCTGCGGGAACCACTCGTGATACAGGACCCGGTTGATGTTCTCCGTCTCGGCCTGCGTCGACGTAAAGAACTCTCGGTTGTTGTCGTGCCCTATGTACTTCTGATAGAGGCGCGGGAGGCCCGACGTCGATCGCTGCTCGGGCACCGGGTTTCGCATGTACCAGTCGGCCACGAGATCGTGGCCGTCAGGGTTCGCGTGTACGAAGAGCATGATGCAGTCATTCAGGAAGCGCATCGTCTCGTCGTCGGTGCGGCTCACCATCTGATAGACCATTTCGCCCAACTGTTGTGCGCCGAGCACCTCAGTGGCATGCAGGCCACCGTCAATCCAGACGACGGCTTTGCCTTCCTTCGCGAGCGCGCGCGCTTGGTCGTCTGTGAGTCCCTCGGCCATGGCCAAGCGCCGCGAGATCTCCTTGTACCGCGAAATGTTCTTCCAGTTCTCGGGCGACGTCACGAGCGCCATGTAGTGCGGTCTGCCCTCGGCCGTCTTGCCGATCTCCACCACGTGGATGCGATCGGACTCGCGCTCCAGCTTTTGCCAGTACGAAGAGAGTTGCGCGTAGTTGGCGAGGAAGTAGTCGTCCCCGAAGTTGTTGCCGAATTCCTGCTTGGGCGTAGTGATGCGCGCCTGTGCGGAAAGCGGCGCGCTCGCGAGCGATGCGGCGATGAGTACGAGGGCGCCACCGAGGATGCCGCGGCGCGTTCGGATGCTGAGGAGAGCGGTCATTGGCAAGCTCCGTGGAGATTGCTTCGAAGTTACCGCCGGGTTCGCGACTCCCGCGAGCGCATCACGTCAGTGGGCCACGCTATTTGTCGGACCAGATCGCCAGTTCGTTTCCGGCAGGATCGCCAAAGTGGAACCGGCGTCCACCCGGAAAGGAGTAGATCGGCTTCACGATCTTTCCGCCGGCCTTCTCTACTTTCTTCAGGGCACGTTCGAGGTCGCCCGAGTAGAGGATCACGAGCGGCCGACCAATCAACTCCGTGTCCTCACCGTTGAGTCCACCTGTTCTGCCTCAGTTGAAATGTGACTCCTACGCGCTCCATTCTTTGGAGCAAGGAGGAGTACATGACCCGAGAGAAGCGCCAGTTCACGGCTGA
>JAQBYI010000061.1 GCA_027622655.1 Gemmatimonadota bacterium
CGAAGCTGAAGGTTGCTGCGTGACCGTTGACCCCCGAGTCATCACCTGACTTTCAACTAGAAACGGGACATACCCCCCGCGTCTGCGCATAGACCACAGCCGGGCCTGCCCGGGCGGACACCAGTTCGCCAAGCCGACGATTCCGGTCGCCAACCCGAGCGACCCGGTGCACGGCATACCGAAGGTTCGGCCGGTCGAAGCCGGCGATGATTCGCACCGGATTGCGCAGGGCACACACTCGCTGGATATCGTCGCGTACGTCAGGCGTCGCGGTTGCTGTCAGAGCAACGACCGGTGGGCTGCCAAGCGGCGCGCGAATCGACTGCAGTTCGCGGTAGGCGGGCCGGAAGTCGTGTCCCCATTCTGAAATGCAGTGTGCTTCGTCAACGGCCAACAGCGACACGTCGAGCCGGCGAAGTGCGTCGAGTGTGCGGCCGGCCACGAGTCGTTCAGGCGCGACGTACAGCATTTTCGCTTCGCGCCTCACGACACGGCCAATGGCGTCGGCCTGCTCACCCGGGGTCATTCCACCGTGCAGCCCGACGGCAGGGATTCCCTTCCTTACGAGCGTGTCGACCTGATCCTTCATCAGCGACACCAGCGGCGAGAGCACGACCGTCAGCCCGTCCAACATCAGAGCGGGCACCTGAAAGCAGAGAGATTTGCCGCCGCCCGTGGGCATGACGACGAGCGTGTCGCGCCCGCGCAGCACTGCACTGACGGCCCGCCGCTGCGGTGCCCGGAGAGACGGGTATCCGAACCAGCGGTTCAAGACCGCCTCGGCGTCAGGCAATGAGCGAGCCACGGAGAATCCTCGCGCCGCAGCGAACGTGGCGCGGCATCGAATCGCCGCGCCCGTCATCATCTCCCCGCTAAACAGCTCGCTGACAATCCGCTAAACAGCTCGTTCGAAATGGCCGCGCGTATACTCGGCACCGACAACGCCGCGCACCGAAGCGATGGCCGGCTCGCCACCCGCCGCAAGCGAATCAACGAGCATCCGGAACGCACCGGTGACCGCGCCGACCTCATCACCGGGCACATTGAACACCAACCGGAACCCGCGGATGCCTGCCCTCCATATCGCCGGCACGAACTGAGAACCATCGATTGGTCGCGAATGCAGAAGTCGGTTTCGGCAGTCGCTATCGGTGGCAACCGGGAACACGTAGCCAACCGGATCGGTCAGTTCAACATTGGGATGCGACTTCACGCAAAGGTCGCGGCATGTCGTCGGCTCTCTATTGAACGCAGCCGACAACACGCAATGCTCAAGCGTCATTCCTTCGGGACGCCCGTACACGAGTACGTCAAATCCGACTCCGGACCATGGTGCGGTGACTGCTGCCATCTCCTCCGTCGTCAGCTCAACAGAGGGCGTGATGCGACTGGCTCCAAGATTGAAGAGCTCGCGCGCTGTGTGCTGGTTGAAACAGTTGACCGCATAGTCGGCAACGACGTCGCGCCCGGTCGCGCCTGTTTCCGCGAGCAGACCCACGTGCCCGGTCAGGAGCGGCAGGTCGGTCGCCAGCCACGGCTCGAGCGCGGCCCGATCGGCGGGACGGACGATACTCGGCGTGCGGAGGCGGAGTCCGATGCCGCGCGACGCAAGCTCATCTCGCAGCTTCAGTACTCGCGTGCGCGGCGGCACGGGATGGCGAATGAACGGATCGAGGATCACCTCAGTGGCGCCGGCGTCCGCTGCGGCTCGGGCATCTTCGACACGCCAGACTTCGGCGATTACCCTTGGAGAGTGAACGCTGACTGTCGGCGTCGACCCGACCACGTCAAGGAGTTCTCCAATACGCGTTGACCGCTCCGCCCGGCGGGAGTCGTCAGCCCATGCCGTACGTTCGGACAGCGCCGCCACGGCCTGCTGACGCATATGATTGATCTCGCTAACCGGCAAGAAGAGACCGTCGCTGAGCCCTTTTACATCGACATCGCCAAGTACGAACGACGTGCCGCCGAGCCTGCCAAGTTGATCGCGTAGCTTTGCCGCTCCGAGCGCGTGCGCCGAGGCTGGACGAAGCGGGCTGGCTGATTCTGTGGTCTCGGAATCAAGACTGGTGGCGAAGACGAGCTTGAGCGCGCTGCCAGCGCTCCCGAACGCACGGACGTTGATCACAGTTCGCGGACCGGCCGGCGCCGCAGAAACCGAGGCAAACGACGCACGTGCCGTTGCGATCAACTCCGGGTCGGCCGTGCGCACGACCTTCCATCCGGCTGCTACGCGTGCTCGACTGGAAATAGCCTGCCGGATCCCGCGACCGTCCTCGCCGATCGTCCGGACGCCGCGCACCGAGAATCCGACGGACTGCTCCGGCGCGCCGCCTTCGGGGGATTCAAACCCGATTCCGTCACCTTCCCGGATTGCCGAACTCACCTGAACGACTATCTCGTCGGGCGCCGACTCGACCACGCGCCCCAGTTCGAGACCGTGATTGTCGGAATGCGTGCGAGTCACGTAGTCGCGCCCCTCGCGCCCGCCGAACATGCCGCCGGTGAAGCCGCGCGAAAAGATCTGAACGAGCGGTTGGGTTTCTTCGATGCGTGGAGGTTCGAATGTGCCGGCCTCGACGCGCGACAGAAAGTCGCGGTACGCACGCGTCACAGTGGCCACATACTCAGGCTTCTTTTTGCGACCCTCAATCTTCAGGCAGCCGACGCCAGCTTCAGCGAGCGCCTGCAAATGGTCGTACGCACCGAGATCCTTGGCCGAAATCAGATAGCCGCGGTCGAGTTCCACGCCTCCAGCCTCCGCCAGCACGTAGTCCTTGCGGCACGACTGAGCGCACGATCCGCGGTTGGCGCTGCGCTCGGAAATCATTCCCGACATGTAGCATTGCCCCGAATAGGCGACACAGAGCGCGCCGTGGACGAACGTTTCAACTCCGACGTCAGGAACCTCAGCGCGAATGGCGCGAATGTCGTCGAGCGTGTTTTCTCTCGCGAGTACGACGCGCTCCGCGCCGAGATTGCGCACTACACGCGCACCTGACGAATCGTGCACCGACAGTTGCGTAGACCCATGCACATCGAGCGACGGATAAATGCGCTTGATGAGCGTGATCACGCCGATATCCTGGACGAGCACAGCGTCAATACCGCGATCGACGCACTCGCCAAGCAGCTCAAGCGCGTCCGCAAGTTCACCCGGCTTGACGAGCGTATTCAGGGTGAGGTAGACCCGGCCGCCACGGCCATGGGCGATGCGGCATGCGGAAGTCAGTTCGTCGAGCGAAATCTGAGCGCCGTCGTCGCGAGCGTTGAAACGACCTACGCCCAGGTAGACTGCGTCGGCGCCGTTCGCGAATGCCGCACGCACGGCGTCGAGCGACCCGGCCGGCGCGAGAAGTTCTGGGCGAGCGAACGCGGCCATTGGCGTTACTTCCCTCCGGCGAGCGCGCGCAGCTGACCGAGATGACGTTGCTCGTGCAATCCGAGAAAGAGCAACCACTCATATCCGTTCAACGGCCCGAGGAGCGGGTGCGGCGCGCTCACGCTTTCCAGAGCCTTCCCGTCGACGGTCGCGAACGCGCGGTACGTGCGCGCCCTGACGGCGACGAGCGACGTCCAGCTTGCTTCGAGATCCGGTTCTGAATCCGGCCTGACTCGTTCCGGTGCAACGAGCGGCCGGAGCGTTCTGTCGTCAATTCGATACCGGTCCAGCGAGCCAAGCACCGATGTGGTTTCCGTTTCGTCGACCAGACCGCCTGCGATGGCAGCAGCGAACGCGCCCTCGAGGAACTTGGCGGTCGAACCTTCGGCCTTTCCGAGATGCTGGATGATCTGCGCGCCGGACCATCCTCCGCCGGCGGGCACTGTGGTCAGGGACGCAGCCGGACTCGACGTCACGACGGCAGCCAGGCCGTCCCTGATTTCATCGAGGAAGGCGGCGACACTTGCAAGGCGCGGATGCGTGAATGGGCTCATCGGGGCAGACTCTCCATTGTGAAAGCTACTCTGCCCGAGCCAGTTCCCGGTGAAACCGGCGGCCAGCAACGTGCGTAGGGCCCAACGACAGGAGGATCAATGCTTGGATTCATCGCCTTGTTGGTTACGCTATTCGCGTCATGGATTGGCTTCGGTGGCGCCCGCCGCTTCGTCCGCGATCGTTTGCGGTACGTCGAGTCTGCGCTCAGCCCGGCCGCGCCCGTGTTCGCCGGTGTTGTGGCGGCACTCGTCGCGGCGCCTATCGTCTATCTGCTACCCCTCATTGGGGGCGGAACGGCCCTGATCTTCGGTGTCTCCGTCGCGCTCGGCGTCCGCTCAGGCGCCAGTGACGTCAAGCGTGGCTATCTGGTGTCGTCCGGCAACTGATCGACTCGCGCGGCCTGCTGGCTTTCACAGCCCGCAGGCCGCGCCGAGTTCAGTCTGATGGGGGACCCTCGTCATCCGATTCGGCACGCTTTCGTGTTGCGAACCGCAGCGCCCAGCCGATTCCGACGATCCCGATCCCGATCCACCGGACCGTCGGCGAGTCCCAACGAATCCCGGAAAAGAACACAGCCGCGCCACCGATCGCCAGGACGAGTTTTGCGAGTGTAACGCGTGGAATAGGCCCGCCGCCGGAGTATTCCTCGCTCATTCGGCCGGCCTCGCGATCAGACTCGCGAAATTGGGATCGGACTCAGGAACATCGAGCACGATGCGGAGCATCGCAGTGGAGAGAGTCTTGCCTTGAGCGTCGATTCGGAGCGAGCGCGTGCCACCCCCGTCGAGCGCACCGTGCAGGAGAAAGTTCAGCGCGCCGAGGTTCGGCAACGTGAATCGCTCCACTGGCCCGTTGATGATCGGGCGGAAATGGTCGCTTACGATCTGAGTAGTCAGGTACTGATCGATTAACGGGTACCACTCAGGCCGCTTCGCCACGACACCGACATTCGCCGTGTCGCCTTTGTCGCCAGATCGTGCGTGCGCGATGTCGATTAGGCAGACTTTCATGGGAGCAACTCCACAGTCGGCTCGACGACTGAGGCCGGAACGAGCGCCGGCCAATACCCGAGAATTTCTTCGACTCGTGCGCGTGCACCGAAATAGCCGGTCACGCTCGGCGGCCCATTCAGGACGAGCGGCGCGATCTCCCGGGTGAAACGCTCAACGTTCGCACGGTTCGCGTCGCGCACTCCGATTCGGAGTTGCACCTCCGGAGCGTCGCGGCCGGCGTCAGCGCCTGCGAGCGGCCCATGGACGGCGCCACCGCCGATGTACTCGGTATGGATGCGCTCGAAACCAAGTCCGAGTCGGTCGAGCCTCGCGCGAATGATCCGATCGGCAGCCTTCGCCTTGGCCAAAGCATCGGGCCAGGCATACACCAGCGTTCCGACAGCCTTGTATCCGTCTCGATAGGCGACGCTCACCTTCAGCTGTCCGGTCGGACCGGAGCCACGAACTCCGGCAATCCGCACCCGGTCCGCACCTTCGTCGGTCAACTGAATAGACGTGAAATCGGATATGACATCCGCCGTGATGTACGCAGTCGGATCTCCAATCTCGTAGATGAGCTGTTCGACGACGGTTTCGCGCGACACGCGTCCGCCAGTGCCAGGGTGCTTCGTGACCACAAAGCTCCCGTCGGCCGCGACTTCGACGATCGGGTAGCCTACCGTTGCCAGATCGGGAATCGACTCCCAGTCAGCCAGGCAGTTCCCGCCCGAAGCCTGTGCCCCGCATTCAATCACGTGCCCCGCTATCGTTCCGGCAGCCAGGAGGTCGTAGTCGCCGGCCTTCCAGCCGAACTCGTGCCGGAGCGGCGCAACGGCCAACGCCGCGTCGTTGCAGCGGCCACTCAGCACGACATTCGCGCCCGCTCCCAACGCATCAGCGAGGGGCGCAGAACCGATGTATGCATTCGCCGCCACGACCCGATCTCGAACGTCGGACAGCGGCGCCCCTGTGTCCATGTGCCTCAGGTCGTGGCCCGACGCCAGCAAGGCATCGAGCCTGGGAAGCAGATCGTCGCCGGTCACCAGTGCGACCCGAATCTTCCCGCCCATTCCATGCGCGTCGAGCATCGCGCGAACGGCCGCGCCACACGCCTGCGGATTGACTCCACCTGCGTTCGCCAGAAGCCTGACCGACCCGGAAGCCAGCGCCGGGATTACGCTCTCGATCGCCCCCACCACGTCGCGCGCGTACCCGTGCGAGGGATCACGCGCTTTCTGACGCTGAAGCACCGACATCGTGACTTCAGCCAGATAATCGAGCATCAGGTAGTCGAGCGGCCCGCCCTCAACCAGCCGTCGTGGCGCGTCGAGGTCGTCGCCCCACATCCCTGACCCACCGCCGACGCGCACGACGCGTCCGTTCACGCCGGACCCTCGAGTCGTGACGGCAGCACAAAAGGCCCCAGATGGGGCCCGCGGTTGTTGAGCGTGGTCCGTAGCGCGAGCGTGAGGAGCGCCCGCGTGTCCTCTGGGTACACGATCGCATCAATGAAGCCGCGAGCCCCCGCGAACTGCGCGTCGAGCTGGAGATCGTAGTCCCGTCGCATTTCGTCGGCCGCCTCAGATACTTCGGGCTCGAGCGGCGCGGCGTTAGCGCGCGCCGAGTCAATGGCCGGCCCGTGCACCGCCTGCACCGCACTTTCTCCTTCCATCACTCCCATCCGGCCCGTCGGCCATGACAGAATGAAATCCGGGTCGAAGCCCTGCCCCGCCATCGCATAGTAGCCGGCGCCTGACGCATGGTTGATCGTGAGCACGATTTTTGGAACCGTGGCGGTGGCCATCGCTTCCACGAAGCGCGCGCCAGCGCGAATGATCCCGGCGTGTTCGGCTTCGCGGCCAACCATGAAGCCGGAAACGTCCTGAACGAAGAGAATCGGCATGCCGAGCCGATCGCAGCGGTCTATGTAATACGCCGTTTTCTCCGCACTCTCGTGATAGATGATTCCACCGAATCGAGCCTGCGCGCCGTTCGGCTGCAACAACAGGCCGCGATGATTCGCCACGATCCCTATTCCGATTCCGTCGATCGCGGCGTCGGCGCAGATCATCTCACGGGCAACCGCCGGCTGGAACTCGTCCAGGCGCCCATCGTCGACGACTGCGCGCAGCACGGCGAACATGTCGTACGCCATCCGGTGGTCGTCCGGCAGCAGGTCGTAGAGCGCCTCAGGATCCGCCGGCGTCGAGTCAACCGTCTGCACGTACGCAGGAGCGCGCGCCGGCGCGGCAGGAAGACGGCTGACAAGATCGCGAATCTCGCGCAGGCAATCAGTATCGGACTCCGCGGCGTAGTGCGCGACCCCGCTGATCTCCGTGTGCGTAGTCGCGCCGCCGAGCGTTTCGCCATCGATCGTCTCGCCGGTGGCGCCCTTCACGAGATTCGGTCCCCCCAATCCCATGAATGACGTGCCCTTCACCATGAGGATCACATCGGAAAGTGCCGGCAGATACGCACCGCCGGCAACGCACTGCCCCATGACCGCAGCGATCTGTGGCACCCGCAGGTACCGGCGCATGAGTGAGTTGTAGTAGAAGATGCGCGCCGCACCGTATTGACCCGGGAACACGCCACCCTGATACGGGAGGTTTACTCCCGCCGAATCCACCAAGTAGATGATCGGCACGCGTGAACGCATCGCGCACTCCTGGGCGCGAAGGATCTTGCCAATCGTCTCGGGCCACCACGAACCCGCCTTGACCGTCGCATCGTTCGCAACGACGACGCACTCCCGTCCCGCTACGTATCCCACGGCCGTGATGACCCCGGCTGCGGGAGCCATACCATCGTACTTGTCGTGTGCAACGAGGAGGCCGAGCTCAAGAAGCGGCGCGTCGGCATCGGTAAGCTGGGTCACGCGCTCGCGTGCGGTGAGCTTTCCCTGCGCGTGTTGCTTTGCGGATTTCGCGGCACCGCCGCCTTCCCTCAGCCGCGCCTCGAGCGCCCGCGAGGCCGCGCTCAGCTCACGGAGTCTTGACGTCACACGTGTTGCGGATGCCGCTCGGCAAACCACTCCTTGATGTACGCCACCAGCTCGGACGTGGACGCTCCGGGGCCAAACAGCTTGCCGACGCCCATGGCGGCCAGAGCGTCCATGTCCTCTTGAGGGATTATTCCGCCGCCCGTGAGCAGCAAATCATCGCGGCCTTCGGCTCGAATGAGCTCAAGCACACGAGGGAAAAGCGTCATGTGCGCGCCGGAAAGGATCGAGAGGCCGACGACGTCAACGTCTTCCTGGATCGCCGCCGACGCGATCATTTCGGGAGTCTGGTGGAGGCCGGTGTAGATGACCTCCATACCAGAATCGCGCAGAGCAGCGGCGACGACCTTGGCGCCGCGGTCGTGTCCGTCGAGTCCGGGCTTGGCAACGAGAACGCGTATCGTTCGTGACATTGAGCGAAAGCTAGGGCGGCTACGCAGAGGCCGGCAACCGACGACGACGCGAAGTCTAGAAGAACACCGGTTCCCGGTACGCGCCGAACACGTCTTCGAGTGCGGCACGAATCTCGTAAAGCGTGCAGTACGAGCGTGCGCAATCGAGAATGTGCGGGACCACGTTCTCCGAACCCCTCGCCGCATCACGTAGTCGGTCCAGGTTCGCCACGCACACGGCGATGTCGCGCCGCTCGCGAAGCTTCTGAAGCGCGGCAGCCTGCTCGCGCGCCGCCTCCTCATCCATCTTGAGGAGCGGAATAGTCAGCGACTCGTCGGTCTCGAACTCGTTCACGCCGACGATTACGCGACGATGTTGCTCGATTTCCCACTGCTGCCGCGCGGCACTTTCGGCGATCCGCCGCTGAAACCACCCCGCCTCGAGCCCTTTCACTACGCCGCCCTGTGCCTCGATCGCTTCAAAGAGCGTTTCTGCTTCGCGTTCCATGTCGTCTGTGAGCTTTTCGACGTAGTAAGAGCCACCAAGCGGATCGCTCACGTTCGCTACGCCGGTCTCATACGCGAGGACTTGCTGCGTTCGCAACGCAACCTGAACCGAGTGTTCCGTCGGCAGGGCGATGGTTTCATCCATTGAATTCGTATGCAGCGATTGTGTCCCACCCAATACGCCCGCGAGCGCCTGGTATGCCACGCGCACGACGTTGTTCATCGGTTGCTGGGCCGTGAGCGTCACGCCGGCCGTCTGCAAGTGAAATCGCATCGTCAGCGAACGCGGGTCTTTGGCGCCGTACCGGTCGCGCATGCGTCGTGCCCAGATTCGCCGCGCGGCGCGCAGTTTTGCGATTTCCTCGAAGAAATCGTTGTGCACGTCCCAGAAGAACGACAGCCGTGGCGCGAAATCATCCACATCCATCCCGCGCGCGATCCCCCGCTCCACGTATGTGAATCCGTCCGCCAGCGTGAACGCGAGTTCCTGTGCCGCGGTCGCGCCGGCCTCGCGGATGTGATAGCCCGAAATCGAAATGGTGTTCCACTGCGGTGAGTTGACGGACCCCCATTCGAACATGTCGACGATAAGGCGCAGCGCCGGTTCGATCGGGAAGCACCACGCGTGCTGCGCCATGTACTCCTTCAGGATGTCGTTCTGCACCGTCCCGCGAAGCTGAGCCGCAGAGACGCCCTGTTTCTCCGCAGCTGCGATGTAGAAACACCAGAGGATGATGGCGGGCCCGTTGATCGTCATCGACGTTGATACGTCGCCCAACGGAATCCCTTCGAACAGCGCCTCCATATCGGCGAGCGAACTGATCGCGACGCCGCACTTGCCGACTTCGCCCTCGGACCGGGGATGATCTGAGTCATACCCCATCAGCGTGGGGAAATCGAACGCAACTGACAGGCCGGTGGTGCCGTGCTTCAGCAGGAACTTGTACCGCTCGTTGGTTTCCCGGGCCGAACCGAACCCGGCGAACTGGCGCATCGTCCAGAGACGCCCGCGATAGCCCGTTGGATGGATTCCTCGGGTGAACGGGAAGCTTCCGGGAACTTCGAAAGCCGCGCCCGCCGTTCCCTCGAGATCGAGCGCCGTGTACAGCGGCGCAACTTCCTGAGCCGAGTTCGTGAAGTTCAGGTCTCGGACGGTGCCCCGGTCGAAACGCTCACGCCACTCCGCCACCTGGCGCCGGAGGTCATCAAGTTCTGACTGCATCGCCGCGATCGTTGCGTCGGCGTCAGTACGTAGACCGGTCATCACTTCGCTCCCGTCAGGAGTGATCCACTTCGCGAGAGTAGCGCGTCGGCGACAGCGAACGGTGTCGCTGCGCCTGAATCGACATCTTGAATCCGTTCGTCCAACCAAGCGTTCGTCGCCGCGTCGAGCCACAGCCGGCGACGAACACGCGCTTCGACTACGTCCACGACCCGCTGCCGCGTGCGCGCGCGACGGCGGCCAGCGAGAGAACCGCTGCGCTGAAGATAGGCGAAATGGCGATCGAGCGAGGTTACGAGTTCACCGACCCCTTCGCCCGTGGTTCCTACCGTCGTCATGACCTGCGGCGTCCACACATCAGAATTCGTGCTCGCCGCAGCTTTCCTCGCCGCCTTTGCCGGGTTTCCGATTCGCCGCAGGTCTACCCCGTGGTGCGCCGGTTCGTCACCGAGCGAGCGTCCACCGCGGAGTCCAAGCATCACTTCCAGATCTACTTTGACGCGGTCGGCCCCAGGCCGATCCGCCTTGTTGACGACGAACAGATCCGCGATTTCCATCAGGCCTGCCTTCATAGCCTGAATGGAATCGCCAGACTCGGGAACCAGCACGACGATACTCTGGTCAGCCGTCCGGGCAATCTCGAGTTCGCTCTGGCCGACGCCAACCGTTTCGATCAACACACGATCCATTCCGAACGCATCGAGCACGTCGGAGAGTTCGCGCGTCGTCCCCGCCAGCCCGCCTAGCGAACCGCGAGTCGCCATCGAGCGGATGAACACTCCGGGATCTAGCGCGACCGATTCCATCCGAACTCGATCACCTAGCAGCGCTCCGCCCGTAAATGGCGACGTTGGGTCAACGGCGATGATACCTACCGTGAGTCCGGACTGGCGAAACTGAGCAGCGAGGTGCGTGGTGATCGTGCTTTTGCCGGCACCCGGTGGGCCAGTCACACCGATGCGTCGCGCGCGCCCCAGCGCTGGGTGGAGTTCTGCAAGCAGTGCATCGCACTCAGGGCGGCCGTCTTCGACGATCGACATGGCCCTCGCGAGCGACGCTCGCCGTCCTGCCCGAAATCCTTCGAGGAGTGGGCGCACGCTGTCGGCGCTCATGCCGATCCCCCTGCCGGATCGTCGTGCTCGTCGAGAATCTCGCCTACGAGTTCCTCCACGAAGTCCTCAAGGGTCACCACACCAACCACAGCGTCGCCGTCACGCACAACTGCCAAATGGCGATGATCGCGCAGCATCCGTCGCATTACGACGCCGCACGCCTCGTCAGGCGCCGCCACAGCCGCGGCCCGGAGCGCAAGCAACGGTTCTTCGGGATGCACGAGCACGTCGAACGCATGCAGCACGCCGATGACCTCCGCGTCGTTGGCCCCGAGCACGGGAATGCGAGTATAGTGCGAACGCACTACAGCCTGCGCGAGGTCGGCAGGCGACATGTCGCTGTTGACCGACGTCATCCGCGCTCGCGGAGTCATCACGTCGCGAACACGCTTTTCGCCGAACTCCACCAGCCCGCTGATGATCTCGGACTCGGCAGGCTCCCCGATTCCTTCGGCCTCAGCTTCTCGCAGCAGATCCTCCAACGGATCAGTCGGCAGCGGCGGCGGACGCACGTCACGGCGCAGCAGCGGTCGAACGATGCGCGCGGTGAATCCAAGGATCGGACCGACGAGCACATCGAGTACCCGCAATACCGGCATCAGCACGGGCACGAGCGTATTGACCCACCGTATGGCGATAGCGCGCGGAATGACCTGGCCGACGAACAGCAGCAACACGACCGCGAGGGCAAGCTGCTGCAACAAGTCCACCCGATCTTCCCGGTACGCGATCACGGCCCCAAACGCGAACACGACTGCAGCAATGCCGGTACCAGCGGCGAGGAGATAACGGTGAGGTCGGTCCAATGCCGACAGGGACCGATCGGTGTCTCCAATGATCTGCTGTTCGGCCCAATGCCGCAGCCAAATACGACTTACGGATCGCACGGCGGTCGCCGCCGCGGTCATGCACCCCACGGCAAGGGCAAACGCGATGCTCAGCACCAGTGTGCTGGTCATGGTGAGTCCGGCTCCACTTCTACCGCGACGCGCACTATGCGTCGCTTGGCGACGCGCTGGACGGTCAGGCGCCAGGCACCGACCCGCACTGTGTCCCCCTGCCGTGGAACCCCACCGACCACGGCGTAGACCAGGCCGCCTAGTGTATGCACACCCTGCCTGGAAAAGTCGGCGCCGGTAATGACGCCCAACTCGTCGAGCGTCACGCGGCCGGACAGCGAGATGCGACCGTCCTCTCGGCGAATCTCCGGCTCTTCAACATCGTGTTCGTCCCGAATCTCTCCGACGATGACTTCGAGAGCGTCCTCGAGCGTGACGATCCCAGCCGTGCCACCGAACTCATCGGCGACAATCGCCATGTGCCGACTCAGTTCCTTGAAGTCGCGCAACTGGTCGTCCACGGGCTTGGTGGCCGGGATGAACTGCGCGGGCCTGACCATCGCCTGCCAACCACCCTCCGGCTCCGCGCCGGCCAGCACCGAATCAAGCAGGTCCTTCGCGTGCAGAATGCCCACGACGTTGTCCATCGTCTGCTCGTAAACCGGATACCGTGCGTGATGCGCCGCACGCACCCGGCTCAGCACGTCGGCCCAACCGTGGCGACGATCGAGGCCGATCACGTCCACGCGCGGGACCATGATATCCTGAACCGTCGTGTCTCCCAGCGAAAAGACTCCGCGGAGCAATTTCGCGTCGTCCGCCGACAGATCGGCATCGGCAGTCACGACTTCGCGGAACTGCTCGACGGACGTCTCATGCTCGGCTTCGCGATCGTTGCCCAACGGCAGCATCGCGTTCAGAAGCATGTCGGCCGCCGCACCGAGCCTGACGACCGGAGCCATTACACTCTCAATCATGCGAATCCCGCGCACTTGGCGGACCAGCCCTTCGGCCGCCGCAAGATCCCCAGCGACGCGCGCTGCGCTTTCCGAGATCACGACTACCAGCATTCCGGCTACTACGACTAACGGCGCAACCTGAATCGCTGGCACGATAGAGGCCTTGAGCGCGGCAACAGAGCACGCGCCGGCGACCAGTTGAGACACGATGCGGGCAAACGCGAGCGCGCGGTGCGCGCGCTCACGGCGCCCTATCAACAGGGCTACTTCCGGGCCGGGGAGCGGGTCGTCGTCGTCCACCGCAAGAAGAGCTCCGTCGGCGAACGCGCAATACGCGGCGCCAAGTGTGGCCAGAATCGCACCGAACGCCAGGAGGGCGGTCATCACCTGCGAGTCTCGCGCATCAACCGACCGACGAGCGCCTCCTGACGCTTCCACATCGCGGAACCCACGCGCGCATCTCCATCGGGGTGATCGTATCCGAGTACGTGCAAGACGCCGTGCACGACGAGCCGAACCAGCTCTTCGCGAACTGCCACTCCATGACGTGCCGCCGAGCGCCGCGCCTCTGCGACCCCGACGTATACATCTCCCACGATGCAACCGGAAACGTCGCTCATGCCAAACGCGATTACATCGGTGATCGCCGCTCGGTCCAGGTGGCGCACATTGAGGCGACGGATCACCGCGTCGGAAACGAGCGTTATCGAGAAACGGGCGCGTCGAACCCGTTCAGCCCGTAGGACGGCGTGGGTAACCGCACGCACATCGGCGTGCGTCAGCCCACCGCGCAATCCGTCGTGGCTGACGTCAACACGGACTGCCGAGCCGCGCACTGATTGCGTGGCCCGGCGCCCGACCGGGCGACGGGAGCGCGCGCTCACGCTTCGGAATCCGAGTCCGCAGCATAGGCCCGCACGATGTCGCGCACAATCCGATGCCGGACGATGTCGGCGTCGGAGAGGTAATGAAACGCGATCCCTTCGATCCCAGGGAGAATCCGCTCGATCTGAAAGAGCCCGCTGTCGTCGCGTTTCGGCAGATCCACCTGCGTCTTGTCTCCGGTAATGACCGCACGCGAATTCACGCCCAGGCGTGTGAGAAACATCTTCATCTGGGCGCGCGTCGCGTTCTGCGCTTCGTCGAGAATCACGAACGCGTCAGCAAGTGTGCGGCCACGCATGTAGGCAAGCGGTGCAATCTCAATGACTCGCGTTTCGATGGCCTTCAAGACGCGCTCGGCCGGCATCATGTCCTCGAGCGCGTCGTACAGTGGACGCAAATACGGATCAACCTTCGCCTGCATATCTCCCGGCAGGAATCCCAACGACTCGCCGGCCTCTACCGCCGGCCTGGCCAGCACGATCCGCTTCACCCGTTTCCGCGCAAGCGCATCTACCGCCGCGGCGACTCCGAGATACGTCTTGCCTGTGCCGGCCGGTCCGATTCCCACCGTGATGTCGTTATCAAGCATGGCTTGCAGGTAGGCCGACTGCGCTCCGGTCTTTCCCTGCACCACTCGCCGGACACCGGGGAGGACAAGCCGAGGACCGTTCGCCGGATCCGTCCTGTTTTCAAGCGAAAAGCGTACGATGTCGTCGGGCTCGAGCGTTTCGCGCCGGCGGCCAGCATCGATCATTCGCTGCGCCACGGGCGCCGCCCGCTCCACAGCGGCGGCAGACCCGGCAATCACAAGCGCTTCGCCGCGAAGCGTCGCACGCACAGAAAACAGACGCTGGAGTTCGAGCAGGTTGGCATCGCCAACTCCAGCAAGCGTCAGCAGATCTGCCCCTTCAGTACCGAGCCGCGTGGTGATGCCGTCAATTGTACCGGCCCCGCCATTGGACTCACCCATCAGGCGTCACCCAACCGCAAGTGAAGTTCGGCAAGGTCTTCCGCCGGAACCCGCGTCGGTGCCTGCTCGAACAGTGCCCGCGCAGCAGTTGTCTTTGGAAACGCGATGACGTCGCGCAACGACGGGGCTCCGCTGAGCAGCATGACAATCCGGTCGAAGCCAAACGCGATTCCACCATGCGGCGGCGCACCGGCCCGAAGCGCCTCAAGCAGAAAGCCGAAGCGGCGATCCTGTTCCTCAGCGTCGCCAATGCCGAGCAGCGTGAACATGCGCGCCTGCATCACCGGATCGCTCGTGCGGATGCTACCACCTCCGAGTTCGGTTCCGTTGAGCACCACGTCGTATGCGAGGGCACGCCAGCGCTCAGGTGCATCCGGCATCCGCGCGACATCTTCGGCGTGCGGCGCCGTGAACGGATGGTGCACGGCAGACAACGCGCCCGTCTCCGGATCGCGATCGAACATGGGAAAGTCGGTCACGATGACGAAGCACTGCGCCGCTTCGGATATGAGTCCGAGTCGCGTCGCACATTCCTGCCGTACACGATCGAGCGCCGGACTCGAAATGCGGTCGCCACCGGCAACGAAGAGTGCCAGCGCGCCGTCCGGAATCGCGTCGAATGCGCCTACCCCGTCCGCAAACTTTGCAAGCGGACCTTCGAGCTTGCCGCCGACACGCTTGAGGCGCAACAGCCCGCCCGCGCCAGCCGATTTCGCCAACGCTTCCACATCGTCTACTTGCTTTCGGCTCCACGCCGCGGCGCCCGGAAGCACAATGCCGCGCACTCGTCCTCCGGCGTCGATGGCCGACCGCGTGATGTTGAAAGCGATCCCTTCAAACACGCTGGTCCAATCGGAAATCTCGAGCCCATAACGCAGGTCGGGACGATCGGTTCCGTACCGATCCATAGCATCGGCGTACGTGATGCGCGGCATGACGGCAGGTGCAGCCGCACCGGCTTCCAGCCACAGTGCGCCGATCAACCCTTCGGCCATCGACAGGATGTCGTCCTGTTCGACAAACGAGGCCTCAATGTCGATCTGCGTAAACTCTGGTTGGCGGTCGGCCCGAAGATCTTCATCACGAAAACAGCGAGCGATCTGGAAATACCGGTCGAACCCGCAAATCATGAACAGCTGCTTGTATATCTGCGGCGACTGCGGAAGCGCGTAGAACTCGCCCGGGTGCACGCGGCTTGGCACGAGGTAATCCCTCGCGCCCTCGGGAGTTGGCTTCGTGAGGATGGGCGTCTCGAGTTCCAGGTAGCCACGGTCCGTGAGGAATCGGCGGGATGCCTGAAGGAGTCGATGCCGCAACACCAGATTCGCTTGAAGGTCTGCGCGCCGGAGATCGAGGTAACGGTATTTGAGACGCAGCTCCTCTGCAGCCAGTTTCTCGCCGCGCCCGCGAGCGACCGGAATCGCCGGGGTTACAGCCGGACCAACCACCGCGAGCGCGGTGGCACGAACCTCAACGTCGCCCGTACCCATCTCGGGGTTCTTCGTCGCCGCGTCGCGCAGCACAACCGTACCGCTCACGAGCACAACGCTCTCGACGCCAACACTCGCAGCAGCGGCGATGGCCTCGGCTGAAGCCCAGTCCGTCCCGAACGAGATCTGTGCGATGCCGTCGATGTCGCGAAGGTCCACGAAGACGATCCCGCCGAGATTGCGCGTCCGGTGGACCCAGCCGCCGAGCGACACTTCCCGGCCCGCGTCCGCGGCTCGGAGCGCACCGGCGCGCGCGGATCGCAGCGCCGTCGAATACAGGTCGCCGGTGCTCACGCGACTCGTTGCGTAGGGCGTAGCGCGCGCACACGTCGCACCGCAATTCCGAGTGCTACGCCGGCGGTGTCGCTGATCCAATCACCGACGCTTGCAGTCCGGCCCGCGATGAGGAGTTGATGCGCTTCGTCGAGCGCGGCCCACACGGTGAGCGCGATGAGCGTCAAGATCATGGATGATGGCGAAGGTTTGCCCCGCTGTGCCGCACGAACTACCAGATATCCAAACACCGCGTAGAGCATGATGTGGGCCAGCTTGTCGCTACCAGCCGGCGCGCCAAACGATGGCGGGCTCGGCCAACTGGTCAACGATTCAATGAGAATGGCCCAGAGCGCCGGAGCAACCCACCTCGACCCGCTCATGTCAACGCACCACCGCAAACGCTTCATGCCCGCGAGCGCATCTCGCTGAGACGAACAAAACAGTGACTTTGCGCGGCAACCGGGAGACTCCGGGGGTGGCAGTGTGCTAAATATATGAACGCCACGGAGTTGGCGGTAGCGACCGGCAATGACATTTCACTTCATATAGCGTGCGGAAGAGTCGGATTGGCATTGTGTTAGTGCTCGCGGCGGTGAGTGCGCCGGCGGTGGTTGCGCAGTCCGGCGCGATTCCCGGCCGCGATCTCCTCGCCTATCCCGTCGGGCTTGTAGCCGAGCCCGCGGCCCTGCCCGGCATGCTGGGGCTTGGCCTCTACAATCCAGCCGCGCCGTTTCTCCCCGACAGCACACGATTACGGCTCGCGGCGGGAGCAATGAACACGCCGGCCGACATCGGTGCGACGGCACAAGTGTTTGGCGCAAGTACGGCTTGGAGGCGATCGACTGTAACTGTGTCACTCATAAGGGCGGCGGTGGGTGGATTGGTACGCACCGACAGCGACCCGCTGACGATTGGCAACGATGTCGCCTACTCCACAATGGTGGGATCGGTCGGAATGTCCACTCGGGTACGCGAGAACGTGGTGGTCGGCATGGCGCTGCGAGCCCGCACCGGACGGCTCGACTTCGACCGACACGCCGGCGTTTCGATTGATGCCGGTTTCGTTGCGGACCACCTTACCCGGCTGGACGCGCGCGTCGGAATGGCCTCGTATCTCGCGAGCCCCTGGCGCGGAGGCGACGACCCACCAACCTGGCTCGCAAGCGGCGACCTACGCGTCGCCGGCCAGGATTCGGTCAAGACTATCCGCGTTGGCGTATCCGTGAGCTCCACCGCTGAGGGGTAAGTCCCAGATCTAGTTGAAAAACATCAGGTGGTGTCTCGATACTAGAGCGTGAATCCCGCC
>JAQBYI010000006.1 GCA_027622655.1 Gemmatimonadota bacterium
TGCGGCAGCAGCCGCGGCCGCAGCTGCCTCGCGCGCCCGGATGATCGGATCCTTCGCCACCGCCGGAAACGGGATCGTCCCGTCGTTCAGATATGGCGAGACCATGAAATCGAACGCGGCCGCGCTTTCCGCGCCGAGCGCCGATGGATTTGTCTGCGGCCTCGCCGGCATTGGCCTCGGATCGGCGCCCATTGCACGGAGCTTTGCGACGAACTCCTGAGGAGAGTTCGAGTCATATCCGATACGGAGTTTGCTCAGATCGATGTTCTGGTTGAACTCGAACGGCATCGTTATGGTCGACGGGTCCTTCTCGTCGGAACCGTGGAAGACCGAAAACACGAGCGCGGCGTCCTCGACGCTGCGACATATCGGCCCGACCTTGTCCTGGGTCCAGGAAAGGAACATCCCGCCATGCCGACTCGTCCGCCCAAACGTCGGTCGCAATGCCGAAAGGCCGCATTCCGTGGCCGGCGAAACGATTGACCCTTGCGTCTCGGTACCGATGCCGAACGCAACACATCCGGCCGCGGTGGCGCTCGCCGGACCGGCCGACGAGCCGCTCGAGCCTCGCGCCAGATTCCACGGATTGTTGGTCCGGCCGCGGAACCACTGATCGCCTTGCGCGAACAATCCGGTCGAAAGCTTCGCGATCAGCACGGCGCCGGCATCACGCAAACGGACGTGCACTTCCGAGTCCATGTCGATGACGCGTGTCTCGAAGTCCTTGCATCCCCACGTGGTCGGCGTCCCCTTCACCGCAAAGAGATCCTTGATGCCGTAGGGGATCCCGTGCAGAGGTCCGCGACTCCTGCCGGCAGCAAGTTCGCGATCACGTTCCACCGCCTCGCGGCGGGCGCTGTCCTCCAGGATCGTCACGGCGCACAGGAGCTTGGGGTTCAGCTCCTTGAGGCGCGTGAGGTAGATGTCGGTCAGTCGCGCCGAAGTGATTTGCTTGGCGTGAATGAGCGCAGACAGTCGGTGAACTGGAAGAAACGCGATGTCTTCATCGCTGGCCGGCACAGTTCCCGTCCACCCGGCTGGCTCGTGAACCGTCCGCTTGAACGCGTTCGCGCCGCGCTCACGAACGAGCTTCTCCATAAGCGTGCCGGTGCCGCCCGGATAGGGCGAAAAGTTCATCGCAGTCATTTCACCGTTGCCGAGAACCGGCACCGGCGCCTGCGCCTGCTGGAATGGCGGCACAGCGGCCCCGGTCTCCGGTGGCGCCAGCACTCCGGGGTCAGCAGCAGCCCCCTCGGCGAGCCCGAACGATGCTGCCGTGACGGCCGCCGTCGTGAGAAAGGCACGCCTATCGAGTCGTCTTTCCGGAAATCTTTCGGGGGAGTCCGTCATGGTTATCCTCTCGGGTGAAACTGCCGATGAACCGATCGCAGGTACTCACGGTCAACGTGGGTATAGATCTGTGTGGTCGAAATGTCAGCGTGGCCAAGCATTTCCTGCACAGCGCGTAGATCCGCACCGCCTTCGAGCAAATGAGTCGCAAACGAATGTCGCAAAGTGTGGGGTGTCACGCGAGTACCTATTCCGGCTTTCTTCACGTACTTCCTGAGAATCTGCCATGCGCCCATCCTGCTGAGCGGACGGCCCCTCGCGTTGAGGAACAGTCGCCCCTTTCCCTCGCCCCGCTCGATTACAGGTCGGAGCTCGCGCAAATAGATGCCTACCGCTCCGATTGCGGCGCGACCAACCGGTACCAGCCGCTCCTTGGATCCCTTGCCGAAAACACGAACAGTGCCCTCGTCGAACTGAAGGTCGCGCATGTCGATGCCGATCCACTCGCTTACGCGAAGCCCGGCGCCGTAGGCGAGTTCGAGCATCGCACGATCTCGAAATGCCAGAGGTTCATCTAGTGAAATCGCGTCTATCAGGCGCCGAACGTCGTCGGCTGAAAGCACCTTCGGAAGCGTGCGCCATTTCTTGGGCGTCTCGAGCCGCTGCGACGGATCTTTGGAGATCACGCCCTCAGCCACCAGGAATCGGAAGTACGTCTTCATAGCACTGACGCAACGCCTTATGCTGGAAGGTGCTAGGCCAATATCCTTCAAGTGATACACGAAGGCTCGTAGTTGCGGAGGAGCCAGATTGTCCGGCTTGACCACGCCCTGCGCTTCTGCCCACTCCGAGAGGCGCGAAAGGTCGCGCGCATATGCTTCAACGGTACGAGGACTGGCGCCGTCTTCAAGCGTCAGATACTCGCTGAAGCGGTCAATCATGAACGCGCGCTGACTGGCTCGGGCCACGGAAAGAAGCTATGCGATGACCGGTAGGTGAAGCTACGGTGGGCCGGGACGTTCAGCCGTGTTCTTCGCGTCACGCGTCTGCTTTCGGAATCGGCGCTGTCTCCACAGACCCCACACCACCAGGGTCGCCAGGGCAAGAAAGGCCGCCGCCGTGATCCCCACGCGGGCAAGCAGGCGTTCGATCGAAAAGCGAAACATCTCCCAATCGCTCCCAACCCGAAACGCCAGTGCGGCAATGAGTCCATACCAGATCAGCGACGCGAGGGTGATGACCGCGATGGACGCCGCAAACGGGACGCGGAGCATTCCCGCTACGGGTGGCACAAACATCCTGAGCCCTGGCACAAATCGGCCGACGAACAGTGCGGCGAGACCATATCGGCCATATAGCGCTTCGAGTTGCCGTTCCGCGGTGTCGACTCCGAAGCGTTTGAGCTGGGTGTGCATCCACACCGATCCAAACCGCCGGGCAACCCAATACATCACCGCCGATCCCGCCGACATCCCGCCGACGATGACTGCGATGGTTACGTAAAGATTGGCTCCATTTCGGGCGGCGAGAAAAGCGCCGAGCGCCACAACCACGTCGGCCGGAAGAGGCGGGAAAATCGCCTCGACAAACGCCACGAGTCCGAGAATCGCGTACAGCGTCTGGGAGGAAACTTCGGCAAAGAACTGCGTCAGCCGATCCACCGCGTCTATCCGCTCCGCACGGCTGCAACCGCGATCACGGCGATCCCTTCGCCACGGCCGATCCAACCCATGCGCTCATTGGTCTTTCCCTTGATCCACACGCCATCGTCGGGAACGTCGAGTGCAGTCGCGATGTTATGTCGCATCGCGTCGCGATGAGGACCGATCTTGGGCTCCTCGCACACGACTGTGACGTCCACGTTCTCGATCACCCAGCCGGCGTCGTTCAACCGGCGGCGCGCTGCCGACAGCATGGCGAGTGAATCTCTGTCCTTGTTGGCAGGATCGGAATCGGGATACAGAGCGCCGATGTCGCCGAGCGCCGCTGCGCCGAGTATCGCGTCAGTCACTGCGTGAGCCACAGCATCGGCGTCGGAATGACCAACAAGCGACAGCGCTCCGGGAATCCTCACTCCGCCTAGCAAGACGCCGTCGCCAGCGCCAAGGCGATGCGAATCGTACCCAATCCCCACCCGTGTCACGTTCGCTACCCTCCCGGGCATTGGCGCCTGAGCGTGTTACGCAGCCGCAGTCTTTTCGATCAGCGCGTAGTTCTGGCGCCGACGGCGCGGCTCAAATCCTGCGCCCCGAATCAACTGCTCGATTTCTTCCACCGTGGTCCGGTGCGTCGTGTTCGCCGCGGAAACGACGTTCTCCTCAAGCATCAGCGACCCAAAGTCGTTGCATCCGTAATGGAGGGCGATCTGGCCGACCTTCATCCCCATCGTGACCCAACTTGCCTGAATGTTCGGAATGTTGTCGAGCACAACGCGCGCGAATGCTGTCGTGCGCAAATAGTCAGTCGCGTCCGTCTTCGGCATGTGACTCATGGTCGGCGTGTTCTCCGGCTGCAGCGGCCAGCAGATGAACGCAGTGAACCCGCCGGTTCTCGCCTGAAGGTCTCGGAGGCGCGTCAAGTGCTCCAGCCGTTCAGCCGGAGTCTCGCCGATGCCATACATCATTGTGCAACTGGTCTTGAGCCCCTCGGAGTGCGCAATCTCCATCACCTCGAGCCATCGATCGGCGCCGGCCTTCTTCTTGGCCACATCGTCACGCACGCGCTGCACCAGGATCTCGCCGCCACCGCCGGGAATCGAGTCAAGGCCAGCCTTGACCAGCTCGCGGATGACATCGCGCGCGTCCATACGGTAGAGCGTGCTCCAGAAGTCCACTTCACTCGGGCTGAACCCGTGCACATGGATCGGGTGGTGCGTCTTGATGTACCGTAGCAGATCGAGGTACCACTGGAACGGGATGTACGGATTATGCCCGCCCTGGATCAGGATCTGAACGCCGCCAAGCGCCCTCACTTCGTCGATCTTGGCACCGATCTGCTCATATGACAGCGTCCAACCTTCGTTGTCTTGAGGACGCCGGTAGAACGCGCAAAATCCGCAATCGGCAATGCAGACGTTCGTGTAGTTGATGTTTCGGTCAACGATATACGTGACCACATCAGTCGGGTGCAGTTCCTTTCGCACGCGATTCGCTTCCGCGCCAAGCTCAAGCAAGGGCGCGTTCTGGTAGAAGTCGAGCAGGTCTCGTATCATGGTCACGCCGGAATGAACGAAAGGCGGTTAGGTGCAACGCGACCCGCCACCGTGAGACGGCGATAGAACTCGGTGAGCCCACCTAGATGGGGATAGCTGAGCCCGTAATCGAGGCCACCGAGGTACTCCGCGCACGCGCCTACGCGCACGCCAGTGCTGGCTGACGCCTGCACGGCCAACGTGTCGAGATTGGCCAGACCCCAGTTGCGACTCTCAATCAGCGACGCATGCACACCCAACACTTCGGCAGTCGCCGCGGTTCGATTCGCGACCCAAACGGCGAAGACGAATGGCAGGCCGGTCCAGTCCTTCCATACCGTTCCTAGGTCGTACATGTGGGCAAACGGCGTTGCAAGCGTGCCAGACGACAACATCAAGGCAGCGTCTCCAATCACCAGACGAGCGGCCACGGTTTCTCCAGCCGCGTCGCGCAGCTGCGCTTCGGGCGCACGATCGGCGAGGTCGATCGCCTCGGCCTCTCCTTTGACAAACACCGGCTTGGCTCGCCACACCTGTTCGAACAGAAGCTCGAGGAGGTACACGCTCGTCATCGAACTGCTGCTGACGACAACCCGCTGGCCGCCAAGTTCAGGCGCAGGCCGATCAGTGAATAGCAGCACACTGCGTACGGCCCCGTCGCAGCTGATGGCGAGATCCGGCAGCAGCAGATAGCGCTCCCAGTCGCGTGCATACTCCACGGCCGAGACCACGCTCACGTCGAGCGATCCGTCGGCCATCATGCCGTTCAGGGCAGTCGGGACTCCGTCAACGATGTCGGCGTTCATGCTCACGATGCCGCGATCCACGCCACCGTACACCGGATAGCAGTTCACGTACGGAATCCGGCCTACGCGCAACCGCTGCGATGGAGCGCCAACGTAAGGATCTTCGTGCGCCGTCACGCAACCGATTCCGTCGCTGTACTGTCGAACGTGCGCAGCACGCGATAAAACGAGTCGCGTTCGGCCGGAACCTTCCCTGCACCGCGGATGAGGCTCAGCACAGCATCGAGCGTCATTCCCTGCGGCGTGCCGGCGCCCACCGCGTGGTAAATCTTCTCGCGAACGACCGTTCCTTCGATGTCATTTACGCCATAGTGAAGCGCGATCTGCGACAGGAACGGCGTGACCATGATCCAGTGCGACTTGATGTGCTGAAAGTTGTCGAGGAAGAGCCTGCCCACGGCGACCATCTTCAGGTCGTCAACTCCCTGGCTCGACACACCCTGGCGACCGAGTTCCTTGCCCAACTCGTTGTCGTCGGGATGGTAAGCGAGCGGAATGAACGCCAAAAATCCTTTGGTCTCGTCCTGCAACTCGCGCAGGGTCGCGAGATGTGCCACACGGTCGCTCATCGTTTCGACGTGTCCGTAGAGCAGCGTGCAGTTGGTGCGAATTCCCAACTCGTGTGCCGCCCTATGGACGCCGATGTAGTCAGCGCCGGCAAGTTTTTTCTTCGCGATCTTCTCGCGCACGGCGGCGCTGAACGTCTCGGCACCGCCGCCGGGCATGGTGTCGAGCCCGGCATCGCGGAGCGCGACGAGGACATCGCGCCACGTCATCTTCTCGATCCGGGCGATGTGCGCGATCTCCACCGCCGTGAGCGCCTTGATGTGGACGTGCGGAAAGTTCTCTTTGAGCGCGCGAAACATCGACGTGTAGTACGCCAGCCCGGCCTTCATGTCGAGCCCGCCCACAATATGGAACTCTCGAGTCAATCCGTCCGCCGCGTGGGCGGCCTCGGCGAGCACCTGATCCAAAGTGTAGCGGTAGGCTCCGTCTTCTTTGGGGAGCCGCGCGTAGCCGCAAAACGTGCATGTCGTGCGGAGCACGCATACGTTCGTCGGATTGATGTGCTGGTTTGCCGCAAACGTGACGATGTCTCCGTTGCTGGCCCGGTTGACCGCATCGGCAAGATGCCCAAGCCCGGTCAGGTCTGATGTCTCGAACAGCGCCAGCGCGTCATCGGCGGTGAGTCGCGTCCCCGCCTGCAATGCTCCGGCTATCGTGCGGAGTCGGGGATCATCAATCCGCCCGAGATCAATCACGGGCCGGGCACGATCGCTGCTGCCCACCATCTTGCCGTTCGCCGTCACCCTGGCGTCCTCGCCTCCGGCCATCAGTCGACCAGCCGGCGCACCGCCAGCGAAGCGTTGTGCCCGCCAAAACCACTGGAATTCGACAGCGCGGCGGTCACTTCACGCGTGACCGGCTTAAGCGGTGTGCAATTGAGATCGCACTCCGGATCCTGCGAGGTCAGGTTGATGGTCGGTGGAATCACGCCATCGGTGATCGCCATGAGGCAAAAAATCGTCTCGACAGCTCCGGCGGCGCCCAGCATGTGACCCGTCGCCGACTTGGTCGAACTGACGTTCAGCGCGGCCGCATGCTCGCCAAATACCGTGCGAATCGCACGAATCTCGTTGGCATCGTTCATCGGCGTGCTCGTCCCGTGCGCGTTGACGTACTGCACTTCATCGAGCTTCAGGCCCGCATCAGCGATGGCGGCGCGCATCGAACGCTGCAGTCCCTCGTGGTTCTCGGGCTGTCCCGTGAGATGGTAAGCATCGCCGGTCAGACCGTACCCGACGAGCTCGCCGTAGATACGCGTTCCTCGGGCCTTGGCGTGTCCGAGTTCCTCGAGGATGACGATTCCTGACCCCTCACCCAACACGAAACCGTCGCGCGTAATATCGAACGGCCGGCTGGCTGTTTCGGGCGAGTCGTGGCGCTCTGACAGCGCCTGCATGTTCGCGAAGCCGCCCATAGCCATCGGGCTCACTGCCGCCTCCGACCCTCCGGCGATCATCACGTCGGCATCTCCGTACTGGATGTGCCGAAACGCAGTTCCGATTGCATGCGCGCTCGTGGCACATGCTGACTGCGTAGCGAAATTCGGCCCCTTGGCGCCGAATCGCATGGACACTACGCCTGCGGCAATGTCCCCGATGAACATCGGGACGAAGAACGCAGAGATGCGATTCGGGCCCGAATCGCGCAGCACATTGTGCTGCGTCTCGAAGGTCCCGATTCCGCCTATTCCGCTTCCGACGATCACACCGGTCCGAAGCGGGTCGTAGCCGCCGGATTCGAGGCCTGCGTCGCGCATCGCCTGCACCGCGCCTGCGACCGCAAATTGAGTGTACAGGTCAGATCGCTTCACTTCCTTGCGATCCATGTACGCACTCGGGTCGAACCCCTTCGCCTCACACGCGAACTTCACCCTGTGAGCCGATGCGTCGAACCGAGTGATTGCCGCTCCGCCCGACTTGCCGTCGAGCAGCGCTTGCCATGTGCTCGCCACGTCGTTGCCGACGGGCGTCACGCATCCGAGGCCCGTGACGACAACGCGCCTGCGCACTGCTACGCTCCGATCTTTTGGTTCAGATACGTCATAGCGTCACCGACGGTGCGGAGCTTCTCAGCATCCTCGTCCGGGATGTCGATATTGAATTCCTTCTCGAACTCCATGACAAGCTCGACGATGTCGAGGCTGTCGGCGCCAAGATCTTCGATGAAACTGGCTTCGTCAGTGAGCTTTTCTCGCTCAACGCCGAGTTCCTTTTCGATGATGTCCTTGACCTTCGCGGAATGATCGGCCACAGGTAAACCTCAGTCTCGGAGAGGGTGGGAAATATTCGGTGAAATATAGTCGTGAGGCGTGTACCGGGTCACATGGCAAGCCCGCCGTCCACGACGATGACCTGACCGGTCACGTAGGCGGCCAAATCGCTGGCCAGCCAGGCCACCGCCCCGGAAACATCGGCGGGCTGGCCGAGCCGGTCCATCGGAATCACGCCCGTGAGCGCCGTGCGCGCATCAGGCGTCATCGCGGCGGTCATCTCGGTCTCGATGAATCCAGGGGCGATCGCGTTGCAAAGGACGTTTCGCGAGGCCAGTTCCTTGGCAACCGACTTCGTCAGCCCGATCAGGCCGGCTTTGCTCGCTGCGTAGTTCGCCTGCCCCTTGTTGCCCATGATTCCAACGACGCTCGCCATGTTCACGATGCGTCCCCATCGCCGCTTCATCATGCCCCGGCTCGCGGCGCGAGTCGTCAGGAACGCCGAACGGAGATTGGTCGCAAGGACAGCATCCCAATCCTCGTCCTTCATGCGCACGAGCAACCCGTCGCGCGTGATCCCGGCATTGTTCACCAGAATGTCGCAGGAGCCGAGTTCCTTCTCGACCTGATCCACAAGCGCCACAACGTCGGCTGCGATGGTCACGTCGCAAACGTACGCGCGCGCGCCGGCGATCTCGCCTGCCACGGCCTCGGCGTTCGTCATGTTAATGTCGACGACTGCCACCGTGGCCCCGCACGCACCGAGTGTCGTTGCGATCGAGCGGCCAATTCCGCGGCCACCGCCGGTAACGAGCGCCACCTTTCCGGTCAGATCGATTTTCATGTCACGATTCCTGATTGAGGAGAGACTCGACTTCTGCAGCAGTGCCACACGTCACGGCGAAATGGCTCGGAGCGAGGCGCTTCAGGAGTCCGGTCAACACGTTCCCCGGACCCATCTCCACGAACGTCGCATTCGGATGCGCCGCAGCCATGGCGCGTATCACATCGACCCAGCGCACGGGGCTCGTCAACTGACGGAGCAGCAGCTCTCGAGCCATAGTTGCTTGCGCAACAGGCGCGGCCGTGACGTTGCTGTAAACCGGCCACGACGGATCACGCCATGTTGCCGCATCGAGCGCGCTGGACAGCCCTGCTGCGGCCGACTCCATGAGCGGTGAATGGAATGCTCCGCTCACGTTCAGCCGGATCGCGCGCTTTGCGCCCGCGGCCTTGGCGAGTTGCATAGCCTGTTCAACGCCGGCCACTTCACCTGAAATCACGGTCTGCGCCGCCGCGTTGTAATTGGCTGGCACTACCATGCCCACGGTGGACGCTTCTTGGCAGATTTCGTCGATCGGCCGGTCGAGGTCGCCCAGGATTGCCGCCATGGCGCCGGGGCGATCGGTACCACTTTCGAGCATGAGTTCCCCACGGCGCCGAACGAGCCGCACCGCGTCGGCCAGGTCGAGCGCACCCGCAGCGTGGAATGCGCTGAACTCACCAAGCGAATGCCCCGCCGCCGCGACGACGCTACTCCCCACCGCGTCTCTCACAGAAGCCCACACCGAGGCGCCATGCGCAAGTAGCGCCGGCTGCGCGTTGTGCGTGAGCGTCAGCTCGTCGGCGGGGCCGTCAAACGCGATCCTCGAGAGCTGAACGCCGAGGGCGTCGTCAACCGCATCCCACACAGCCTGCGCGGAGGGAAAGGCCTCAACGAGGTCCTTCGCCATGCCCGGCTTCTGGGAACCCTGGCCGGGAAAAAGGAGAAGCAGCTCGGTCATTGGTCGAACGGGCCGCGCTAAAACCGCGCGATCACCGACCCCCAGGTGAAGCCGGCGCCGAAGCCAACGAACATCACGGTGGAGCCTTCGGTTATGCGTCCGTTCCCGAGCGCCTCGTCGAGAGCGATCGGGATTGAGCCAGCCGATGTGTTCCCGTACCGATCGACGTTCACGTAAACCTTGTCCATCGATACGTTCGCATGCTTGGCAGTGGCCTCGATAATCCTGATGTTGGCCTGATGCGGGATCACGAGGTCAATGTCGTCCGCCGAGAGCTTTGCCGCGTCGAGTGCCCGATCAACGGCGTCGGCCATGGAGCGGACGGCGTGCTTGAACACATCGCGTCCCTGCATCTGAATAAAGAACGATCCGTCGGTAAGCATGTCGGCCGTCACGGTTTTGGCACCTCCGCCGCTCGGACGCCACAGGAGCTTCGCCAGCGTGCCATCACTACGCAGGTACGACGCGAGCACTCCGCGGCCTTTCGTCGACTTCTTGAGGATGGTCGCACCTGCGCCGTCGCCGAACAGGACACAGGTATTGCGGTCCTTCCAGTCCATGATGCGCGTCAGCACTTCACCGCCGATGACGAGCACCGTTTCGGCCGTGCCAGTGGCAATGAGTCCCTCGGCCACGGTCACGCCGTAGATCCACCCGGTACACGCGGCGTCCACATCGAACGCGGCGGCGCGGGTCGCGCCGATTGCCGCCTGCACTTCCACAGCTGCAGCGGGCAGAAGGTGATCGGGCGAGACGGTGGCCATGACGATGGAATCAATTTCGCCCGGCGTCACGCCCGCGGCCGTCATCGCAATGCGCGCCGCCTCAGCCGACAGCGACGTGAGCGTTTCACCCGGTCCAGCCACGTGCCGGGATTTGATGCCGGTACGCTCGCGGATCCACTCGTCATTGGTATCGATGCCGATCGCAGCGAATTCGTCGTTCGTCATTACGCGCTTGGGAACGGCGCGCCCAGTCCCTGCAATCATCGCAATCGGTCGCTTCACTGCGTGCCCTCCACTGGCGTTGCGCGCAAACTCCTACCGATGTGTGCACTCATTCCGTGCTGCACTGCCAACGCGGCGACCTGAATGGCGTTCTTGATCGCCTCCGGCAACGACTTTCCGTGGCAGATGATCGATACACCGCGCACACCGAGGAGCGGCGCTCCGCCATATTGCGCATAGTCGAACATGTGCGCCACCGCGTCAACCGCAGACTTGGGCGCTCCATGCTTCAACAACAATCCGAAAATCATCGGCGCGACCGCTTCGTAGAACTTCAGCACCGTGTTGCCGGCGAACCCATCACATACGACGACGTCGAGGGGGCCGCGCGCAGTCGCCCCGTGTGGTAAATCGCCACCTTCAACGTTTCCGACGAAGTTCAGCCCGCTCGCAAGCAGCAATGGGTGCGCTTCCTTGACGGCCAGACTCCCCTTCTCCGGTTCTTCGCCGATTGACAGGAGGCCAATGGCGGGCCGAGGACGTCCTAGAATGTCTTCGGCGTATACGGCGCCCAGACGGGCGAACTGCAGAAGTTCCAACGGGGAGCAATCGACGTTTGCCCCCGCGTCGAGGAGTACGATGGGAGCGCCACGGTCCGTCGGGAATAGCGTCGCGATCGCCGGTCGGGTGAGCCCTTCGTGCAGGCGCAATACGATTGTGGAGGCCGCCATCTGCGCGCCCGTGTTTCCGGCAGAGACAAATGCGTCTGACTTGCCGTCCGCCTGGAGCTTCAGTCCAATGACCATCGAGCTGTCGCGCTTGCCACGTACCGCAGCCGACGGCTTGTCGTTCATCTCGATTACTTGCGTGGCCGGCACAATCTCCAGGCGCGCCGCGTTCGCCTCGGGCACGCCACCCTGCTTAGCCAGTTCACTCAGAATGACGCTTTCCTGACCTACGAGCTGAATCTGGACGTCAACTGTTGAATCGCTCAGAGCAAGCAACGCGCCCGCGATAGTAGCCGCGGGCGCGTGGTCACCGCCCATCGCGTCAACAGCGATGCGCGGCATGACGGAATCAGGCTTCTCGTGCCGCGACAGCTTGTCGGCCGGCGTAGTAGCCGCACTCGCCGCAGACGCGGTGCGAACGGCGTGGCGCACCGCACTTCGGGCACGCCTGCAAGACGACCGGCGCTGCCTTTTTGTGCGTGTTTCGCGCGCGCTTCTTACGCTTGGATGTCCTTCTCTTCGGTACGGCCATGGATTCTCACTCTTCAGGCTTCCGGGCACATGTGCATGGGCCCTGGTTCAAATTGGTACCGCACGTCGGGCATAACCCCCTGCACTCGGGGCTGCATACCGCGACTACGGGCACTTCAAGCAACCATCCTTCGCGTACCGCCCGGCGAACGTCCACTTCTGATCCACTGCGTCCCTGAACCAGTGGGAACACATCGGGATCAGATTCATCTTCGTGCGCGCCGTCCGCGAACAACACATGAACTTCTGCCGCCACCGCCGCACTACACACAGAGAGGCAGCGACCACATTCCTGCGTCACCTCACCGGCAATTGAGCCGCTGAAGTAATAGCGTCCGGAACCGGCCTCGGAGATACGGCCCGCGACTTCAACGCCTGGCCCGTTGGGACGCGTGTCCCCTTCCAGCCAAGCCTTGTCATCAGGATCGAGCATCCCTTGAACCTGCACCGCCCCGGCGCTGACGGATTGCGTCGGAAACGACAGCATAGCCACTAAATGTGCCGGATTGTGTGACGGCGGTCAAGTTACTGTGTTGCGGCAACTTACGGCCGGCCGCCATACTCATTTGCGTTTACTGCGACCTATCCGCGGATCGCCTCGGACTCAGCGAAGAAGAAGCGCGACTCGCGTTCAGCATTCTCGTCTGAATCGGAGGCGTGAATGGCATTTCGCCCCTTCGATTCGGCATACAGCTTGCGGACGGTTCCGGCGTCCGCTTCGGCCGGATCCGTCGCACCGATCGCTTCCCGAAGTGCCGCGACAGCTCCGTCCTTTTCAAGGATCATCGGCATGCATTCGCCGCTGGTCATGAACTCGACTAATTCGGAGTAAAACGGCCTACCCTTGTGGATGGCGTAAAACTCACCGGCCTGCGCACCGGACAATTGCATTACGCGCGCCGCGACGAGGCGAAAACCACCCTGCTCAAGGTGTGCGATGATCTTGCCGGCCTTCCCGGCGCCAAAGGCGTCGGGCTTGATGATCGTAAGTGTTCTGTTCGAAGGCATGTTGGAATGAGTTCTCAGTTCATGGAAAGACGGGCGCGAATAAGCTCGACAAAATCGAGCGGTCGTTTCGCGACCCCGATACCGCACTGCTCGAACGCTTCAATTTTCTCGGCTGCCGTGCCGGACGACCCGGAGATGATCGCCCCGGCGTGTCCCATTCGGCGCCCGGGTGGTGCCGTTTGGCCGGCGATAAAGCCGACGACGGGCTTCTTCATGTGGTCGCGGACGAATTCTGCTGCTTCCTGCTCGTCCGTACCTCCAATCTCACCCATCAGCGCAACGGCCTTGGTGTCCGGATCGGCTTCGAATGCTGCGAGGCAGTCGATGAAATTCGTGCCGTTGATAGGATCGCCGCCGATTCCGACGCAGCTGGTCTGACCAATACCGGCTCGGGTAAGTTGATAGACGATCTCGTACGTCAACGTACCGGAGCGGCTTACGACACCGACAGGGCCTTCAGCACAGATCCGTCCGGGAATGATTCCAACTTTTGCGCGGCCAGGCGAGATGAGCCCCGGGCAGTTCGGTCCGATGAGGCGCGCGCCTCGCTCCTTTACGAACGGATAGACACGTGTCATGTCGAGCACGGGGACGCCCTCAGTAATGCAGACCACGAGGGGCACGCTGGACGCCGCTTCAAAAATCGCGTCGGCGGCATACGGAGGCGGAACGTAGATGACAGAAGTGTTCGCGCCGGTGGCCTTCACGGCCTCGGACACCGTGTTGAAGATCGGCACAGCCACCGGCTTCCCCTCCGGTGACACCGCTTCGAACGTCTGGCCGCCCTTGCCGGGTGTTACTCCGGCAACGACCTGAGTCCCGTACTCAACCATTTGCCTCGTGTGAAACGATCCATCGCGGCCGGTGATACCCTGCACGACGAGGCGGGTGGTGTTGTCGATGAAGATGCTCATGCCGCGACACCTCCGGCGGCGACCTTTACTGCCGCCTTCACCGCTTCGTCCATGTCGGCTGACGCCGTGAGGCCGTTTTCGGTGAGAATCTTCATCGCCAATTCTTCATTCGTTCCGGTAAGCCGGATTACGAGCGGCACCGTCAGCGGATTGGCTTTGATGGCTGTCACGATTCCGTTGGCAACGTCATCGGTGCGCGTAATCCCACCGAAAATATTGAACAGAATCGCCTTGACGTTCTTGTCTGTCGTAATGATGCGTAGCGCGTTTACTACTTTCTCAGGATTCGACGATCCGCCGATGTCGAGAAAGTTGGCCGGCTCACCGCCGTAGTATTTCACGAGATCCATCGTGGCCATTGCAAGGCCGGCTCCGTTGACGACGCATCCGACGTTGCCATCAAGCTTGATGAAGGTGAGGTTGTGCTCTCTGGCGTCGACCTCGGCTGGGTCTTCGTTGTCCGCGTCGCGCAGCGCTTCGAGGTCCGGACGTCGGTCAACTTCATTGTCGTCGATCACCATCTTCCCGTCGAGCGCGACAACCTCACCAGCCGGCGTCACGACGAGCGGGTTGATCTCGGCGAGCGAACAGCCGGTCGCCATGAACGCCGCGTACAACTGCTGCATGACCTTCGCCGCAGAGCGCGCCAGCTTGGCATCGGTGTACAGGAAGAACCCTAGTTCGAGCGCCTCGAACGGCATCAGGCCGTAACGGACGTCCACCGCGTGATAGCGGATCTTCTCCGGAGTTGTTGCCGCGACTTCTTCGATGTCTATGCCACCAGCCGCGCTTACCATGAATACCGGTTTCTTTCGCTCGCGGTCGACGATGATGCCGACATACGCCTCGCTCGCGATGTCGGCGGCCGGCGCAATGAGCACCTTCTTCACCGTCAGGCCCTTGATGGTCATGCCAAGGATCGCCGCTGCCTTCTCACGGGCTTCATCCGGAGTCTTGCAGAACTTCACGCCGCCGGCCTTTCCACGGCCGCCAACGTGGACCTGCGCTTTGACCATTACGGGCCCGCCAAACTTGCGCGCAGATTCGGCGGCCGCTTCGGGCATCGTCACCACGTCGCCTGCCGGCGTAGCAATGCCGTGGCTGCGCATGATGTCCTTCGCCTGATATTCGTGAAGGTTCATTTCCTGTCGTTGCGTTAGGGAGTTTTAGTGTCGATCAGAGTGAAATTAGCACCGGTGCGATGAATACGGGCTCATGGTCCCGGTGCCCGCAGCAGCCGCTCGAGCGCTGTGAATGCCGCCCCGAAAGCCGTCCAGTCTCCTTGCCGAAGTGCCTGCTGCATACGCCTATGCAGCACGTCCACGGCCGAGCGGAATCCGGAGCCAGTAGCACCGTCAGGCGCGGCCGGCAGGCCGAGCGCTTCACGCAACGATCCGCCGGCAGTTGCCAACCCTCCGCGCACGGCGGCCACACCGGCCAGCGACGGGGCACCATCGGTGCCCCATTCGTAGTGCGACTGAACGTACATCAGCCCCGTGGCGAGCGGCACGGTGACCACCCGTCCCCTGCGAGGATTCCTTCGCTGCCGCCCAATACCGGCACTATCGGCACTCCGCTGGAGTGCGTCGAGCAGTTCGGTCCACTTGTCGCCTTCGTCGGACTTGACCCAACTCGTCGCTCCAGAGCTTCCACCGGTTGCGAGCACAGAGCCTACCACGACTCCGGAGGCGTCTACGAGCGGTGCCGACCAGGCAAGCTGAAGCCCCGGCAGCGCGAAAAGCGTCGCGCTCCCGCCGATGAGGTCGGCGTCGGCGTTGTCGGTACCTACGGCAGCCCGTGCTCCGGCCGCGATGCCGATCCCCGTCTGCGCCATGGCGGTGGCCTGCAGCGAGGCCCAGTCTGTCGCTGGCGGTTGGCGCTGCACAATCTCTGGCGCGAGTTCTCCGGGCTGCACGAACATTTCAGGAAAGCGCCGAACCCACGTCCTCATGATCGCGTCGGCGCCGCTGCTGATAGCGAACGTTACACGGCCTGTTCCGGCGTGCACAAATGCCGTGGCAGCCCTGTGCACGTACGGCCTCAGTTGCCCGGCAAACATCAGGCGTTCCGAAAGTGGATAGGCGCGCGCGATGGTAAAGAGGTCCACAACCCAGTACAACGAGTCGCCGCGGATTAGTGGCGATAACGTCGGGCCGACGGTAAGGAACGGCACCAGGGCGGAAATGCGATCTCTGACATCGCGTCGAAATACGATTCGCGGCCGGACCGCCGGATGTTCCGCAAACGCGAGTCTGGGCGAGCGGGCGTTCCAGGCGTGTGCAATCCGCTCGGCAAAGGCGTCGAATGACGGGGCCGGAATGTGCCCAGCCGTGTCGCCAATCACGACCGGGCGATCGGCGCCGGGATACACAAGGAGTTCCGGCCATCCCGTTCCCGCCGCCGTCGGTCGCTCCGCGGGAAGCGCCGGAAGCGCCGGAACCGGCCGGCCACGATCGTCCGTGGCTGTTCCCTCGATCTCTGCCAACCCCCAAGCCCGGTCACCCGCGCCGGGTGGCACGATCGCAGCCGCGCGGATGCCATCGTCAGCGCCTCGCCATGCAAATCTCAATCGGCCTGCCGTCAGACCTCCGGTCCCGACCGGTGCCACCGATCGTGCAATCGCGGCAGGGTCCCATACCGAGATTCCTGCAAGCGCCTCTCCCGGAGAGGCGGGCAGGCCCCCTCGCGGCGCCTGAGATTCTATCTCATCAACGCCGAATGCCCTGCGCGTGAACAGGCGCCGCGTGGAGGCGTAGGGCCGGTCAGTCGCGCTCAATTCGGCGGGGGCGAACGATCGACCTGTAAGGAGCGGAAGCGAGAGTTCCACAACCGGTCCCCCGATCGCCACGGCCAGCGTCGAAAAGACGGCCAGTCTTGAATGGCCGTTCCAGCCAGCCCAGAGCACGAGCAAGGCGGCGACGAACGTGATGACCGACAACCAGAGTAGAAGCGGTCCACCGACGTGATGCTCGTAGGCCCCGTAGGTGTTGCCGCCCTGTGAACCGATGGAGGTCAACGCGAGCGCGTCGAGGCGGCTGCGCCACGCCAATAGCAGCAACCCAAGCGACGCCAGAACTGCGAAATGGCGCCGGCAATAGACCGAGACATAGAAGTCGCCGCGGCTGAGCCGCAGACTTGGCGTCAGCGTGTACAGTACGACGATCACTCCGGAGACGACTACCATCGCCCGAGCCGCCCATTCCTGGAGGTCAAGCGCAAACGGCAGCCACGCCACGACATACGAAATATCCCGATCGAGATAAGGGTCCATCTCGCGGAACGGCCCAGCGATTCGCGCCAGCGCGAACGTTGTCCAGTCACTCACCGGTGCTGACAGCAAGAGCGAAACGACGACCGACACGGCGACGACGAACGCCAACAGATTTCTCGGGGAAACCGCTTCCCCGATTTCGATGTTACCGAGCCGGCGCGGCAGGACGAGCGATACGATGGATCGACGAAGCGCGTAGAAGTTCAGAAATGCGAAGACGAGTGCGGCCGCGAACCCGCCAACCCGCAGGGCAGTTCCGTGCATGAGCGCGCTGCGCCACACTGATTCGGCGCCATGCGCGGTGTACCAGGCCCAATCGGCATACATCCCTGACAGCCAACGCCCTGCCAGGAGCGTAAGGGCGGCCGAAATAGCGAGCACGACTACCCATCGGCGCATCGCGCGACCTACGTGGCGCTGAGGGCGATTCCCTGCGTAGCCAGCCACACCGCAAACTCGGACCGAATTTCTGCTACGCGTTCCGAGGTGCGCGCCTCGAATCTGAGAACCAGAATCGGCTGCGTGTTCGACGCACGGATTAGTCCCCACCCGTCTCCATACAGGACCCTTACGCCATCAACGTCAATGATTTCGTGCCGCGCACGAAACCAGGCCTTTGCTGCAGCCACCACGGCGAACTTCTTATCGTCGGCGCAGTCGACCCGTAGCTCGGGTGTGGAAACAAATCGCGGAATATCTGCCAGAATCTCGTGCACAGGCTGGTCTGCGTCGGCAACTATCCGGAGCAACCGCGCTGCAGCGTACAAGGCATCGTCGTGCCCGTAGAAGCCTTCGGTGAAGAACATGTGGCCCGACATCTCGCCGGCAATCGGAGCGTTCAGCTCCTTCATCTTTTCCTTGATGAGGGAATGCCCGGTCTTCCACATCACTGGCACCCCGCCCGCGCGCTCGATCGCGTCTGGCAACGCCTGCGAGCACTTGACGTCGAAAATGATCGACTGTCCGCGTCCTACTCGCGCGAGCACATCGCGCGCGTACAGCACCAGGAGATAGTCGCCCCACACGACCGTGCCGCGCGCATCCACGAGTCCAATACGGTCAGCATCACCGTCGAAGGCGATTCCGAGGTCAGCGCCTCCGGCCTTCACGGCCTTGATCAGGTCCTGCAGATTCTCCACAACTGTCGGATCCGGGTGATGATTCGGAAACGTCCCATCGCTTTCCGCGAACAGCATCGTCGCCTTGGCGCCAATGCGCTTGAGCAGGCGCGCAGCAACGAGCGATGCTACCCCGTTTCCGCAATCCGCGACCACTTTGAGCGGGCGACTGAGCGTGCCTGTTCGCGCAACGAGGTCGTCGACGTACCCGTCCAGGACAGAACTTTCGGTAAGCGACCCTTCGCCGGACGGAAACGAATCGCCCGACGCGAGTGCGTAGAGGCGCTGGATCCCTTCGCCGTGCAGCGATGACGTCCCGACGCAGAGCTTGAGACCGTTGAATTCGGGCGGGTTGTGAGACCCGGTCACCTGGATGCCCGCCGTGACGTCGAGATGATGGAGACACCAGTACATCGTCGGGGTCGGCACTATGCCGATATCGATCACATCGACGCCACTCTCGCGGAGTCCGCTGACGAGAGCATCGCGAAGCGCTGAGCCGCTTGGCCGATTGTCACGGCCCACCACCACTCGTGGCGCAATCCCCTGCTCCGCAAGCAGCGCCACAAAGGCGCGGCCGGTGGCACGCACGGCCTCTTCAGTGAGCTCGGTGCCGACCACGCCGCGAATGTCGTACTGTCTGAAAATTCCTTTGTCGATCATGATTGGGAGGATAACGCCGATACTCGGGCGCCGTCACTGTGCCGGGAGGCGCCTAACGGAGAGTCGGCGCTATCGGGAACGGGTCGCGCGCCTCGGGCGCAGTCACAGCAGCGTTCGTGCGCGCCCAACTGATGAGTGGTTGCGGGAACAGGCCCAGCGCCAGCAGAAGAGTTACGCTCCCGACTAGGACGATACGCGTGAGGGGGGCAAGTGGCGCAGGCTCCGGTGCATTCTCCGGACGCGGACGCATGAACATCACCCGGACCACGTGCAGGTAGTAACCCGCAGACACGAGCGAGGTCAGTACAAGAATCACGGCCAGCGGCAGGAGATCGTTGTTAGACGCGATCGCCGCCTGAAGCACGTACCACTTGGCGAAGAACCCGGCGCCGCCAAAGATCGGGAAGCCGAGGAGAGCCAGCATGCAAACCCCGAACCCGACCGCCAGCCAGGGGCGCGTGGTCCACAGTCCGTCGTAGTCGGAGATCAGCGTGGCGTGGACGCCCGGCCGGGTCATCGCGGACACGACGGCAAAGGCGCCAAACGTGGCAAGGGAATACGCCACGGCATAGAACAGAAATGCGGCAGATCCGAGCGACGTCCCCGCAACAACGGCGACCAGCAGATAGCCGCCATGCACAATGCTCGAGTACGCGAGCATGCGTTTGATGTTGCGCTGGGCAATCGCGATCACGTTACCGGCAACCATCGTCGCCGCGGCGATCCACCAGATTGGCGCCAGCCAGGCCCCATCGATCAGCGTGAACGACTCGATCCACAGCCGGAAGAACATGGCAAACGCGGCCGCCTTCACCGCAGCAGCCATGTACGCCGTGATTGGGGTGGGCGCGCCTTCGTACACATCCGGCGCCCACATATGAAATGGCACGGCGGCAATCTTGAACGCGAAACCGACCAACAGCAATCCGACACCGATCAGAAGCATCCCGTGCCCGCCGAGCGCGAAGTGCGCGATGCGTTCGCCGATCACCGGGAGGCTGGTGGTTCCGGTCGCGCCGTAAATCAGCGCGATTCCGTAAAGCAGGAACCCGGTCGAAAACGCTCCGAGCAGGAAATACTTCAGTGCGGCTTCGGCCGACCGAACGCTCGACCTGTTGATTCCGACCAGAACATACACGGCGATCGACATGAGCTCGACGCCCAGAAATACGATCATCAGATCGCGCGCAGCGGCGAGAATCATCATGCCCGCCGTCGCGAACAACACGAGCACGTGCGACTCGGCGCTCAAGAAGCGGTCGCGCGGGTTCGACTCAATGCCAATGCCGATCGTCGCCGCCGCGCCTATGAGGAAGACGAGGTCGGACGCCCAGCGGAATCCGTCTACCGCAATGATTCCCGGGCCAGCCGTGGCTCCCTGACCAGCGTACACGAGAACAGCGATAATCGTGACGGCCAGTACCGCGAGACTGCCGAAACCGACCGTGCGCTGCCTGCTCGCCGATTCGGGACCCCACGCCGCCACGAGCATCAACACCATGGCGCCGACCATCAGGATGATGTCCGGAACCAACGCGCCCATCAAACCGCCCGGAACCGACAGATCGAAAATCATCGGCGCTCCGGGACTACCGTAATGTTCGCTTCAGGCATTCCGCCCATGCGCTCGACCAATCGGTTTGCCGCGGCGTGCGTGCGATTCAACACGGGGGCTGGGTAGAGCCCGAGCCAAAAAATCGCGGCTATGAGCGGAACGAGGAGTCCGATCTCGCGCCAGTTCAGGTCCTTCAGCGCGGCGTTCTCCGGCTTCGACAGCGGGTTGTAGATGATCCGCTGCAGCGCCCAGAGGAGATAGACAGCCGCAAATATGATCACGGTCGCCGCGATTACCGCCGCAATCGGCTCGGTACGGAACGCACCAATCAGTACGAGGAACTCTCCCACAAAGCCGTTTGTACCCGGAACGCCGATCGAACTCAGCGCTACGATCGTGAGCATCACAGCGAATATCGGCATCACCTTCGCAATGCCGCCGAAATCGGCGATCATGCGCGTATGTCGCCGCTCATAGATCATCCCGATCAGGAGAAAGAGCGCGCCCGTGGATATGCCGTGATTGATGTTCACCATCAACGCACCCTGTACGGACTGAGTGGTGAAGGCGAAAATGCCGAGAATCACGAAACCCATGTGACTGACGGAGCTGTAGGCAACGAGCTTCTTGAAGTCAGGTTGAACCATCGACACCAGCGCGCCGTACACGATTCCGACCACGGCCAGCGTGATCACCGCCGACTTCACCGCTGGGTGCGTCGCCGCATAGGGAAAGAGCGGCAACGCGAACCGCACGAATCCGAACGTTCCCATCTTCAGCATGATCGACGCCAGTACCACGGAGCCGGCCGTTGGCGCCTCCACGTGCGCGTCGGGAAGCCACGTATGGAACGGAAACATCGGAACTTTGACTGCAAATGCCAGGAAGAAGGCGCCAAACAGCCAGAGCGCTGTGTTGTACGAGTAGGCGCCCGTGGTAGTCACCACGTCGTAGTCGAATATCGGAGGTCCGTTGAGGCCTCCGGCCTCGATACCGATATACACGATGGCGACAAGCATCAGGAGCGAGCCCAGCATCGTGAAGAGAAAGAACTTGAGGCTGGCGTAGAGGCGCCGCTTCCCGCCCCAGATGCCGATGATGAGATACATCGGCACCAGCATCAGCTCCCAGAACACGTAGAAGAGCACGAGGTCGAGCGACATGAACACGCCGAGCATGCCGGTGGTGAGCACGAGCAGCAATGCGTAGAACGCGTGGGGCTTCTCGCGAATACTCGTCCAGCTCCCGAGAACCGTGAGCGGCATCAGGCACGTCGTCAACAAGATCAGCACGACGGCGATACCGTCCACGCCGATCCTGAAAAAGATTCCCCACGACTCAATCCACGGTAACGTGACGGCGGCTTGCCACGCGGTGCTCTCGTAGTCCACCGACCACCAGAGACCAATCGATACCAGGCACTCGACACCAAAAAACAGGAGTGCCGTTCGTCGCGCGCTGGACATCGTGGCAGCGCCGTCGGAGCTGCTGTGGCGCTGCGCCTGGGCGATCAGCACGCCGGCACCAACGATCGGCAGCACCAGCAGCAGCGTCAGAATCCAGCTGTTGTAACCGATGGCGTCAAATATCGATTGCATGGGCGGCCTCGTTTATGCAACGCGCGCGAAAGCGCGCAGCAGGAGAACCGCACCAATGACGATCAACCACGCATACGTCCCGACCCGTCCCGACTGAAGTTGGCTTCCCATCCAACCGAAGAACCGGGTGAGTGCAGCGGATCCGTTCACCAGCAGCGTGTCAATGAGCCCGACGTCAACGCCGCCCCACAGGACCGATTTCGAAACGGCGAAGGTCGGCTTCACGATTGCCGCGTCGTAGGCCTCGTCCACATACCACTTGTTCTCCAGCACGCGCTGGATTCCCGTTGCCGGAGCCGCGGCCGACTTGGCCACCAGCGCAGAAGGCTTGAGGCGTGCCCACGCGATCGCCATGCCGGCGATCGCAATGGCCACAGCGAGCCCGATCAGCAGTGCCTCCGTTGACACTGCCACGTGCGCTCCGCCACCCGCTACCCGGGCTGTTGCTTCACCGACAACCGGTTCGAGCCAGTGCTCAAGGCTGGCGGTGGGCCCGATCGGCGCCAAATCCGTAATCACGCCTGGCAAGTTCAGCCAACCTCCGATTGCGCTCAGCACGCCGAGCACGAGCAGTGGCCCAGTCATGACCCACGGGGCCTCGGCAAGATGCGGGCGCGCGTCGTCGCCAGTCCGGTTTGGGCCGTGGAACGTGTACAGCATCATGCGCGTCATGTAGATCGCCGTGAGCAGCGCCGCCGCCAGGCCGAACACCCAGACGATATAGAGCACGGTGCTGCCGGACATTCCGAGCAGCGAGGCATCGGCCAACGTCGATCCGTGTGCACGCGCGAACGTCGCACCAAGGATCTCGTCCTTCGAGAAGAAACCGGCGAACGGCGGAACGCCCGCGATGGCGAGCGTGGCAATCCACATCAGCGTCCACGTGACGGGCATGAACTTCTTGAGCCCGCCCATGTTGCGCATATCCTGCGCGTCATCCGAATGGTTGCGTGTAGCGTGATACGCCTTGTGCATCGCGTAAATCACCGAACCAGCGCCAAGGAATAGCAACGCCTTGAAGAAGGCGTGGGTCACGAGGTGAAAAATGCCCGCCGTGTACGCCCCCACCCCCACGCCAACGAACATGTAACCGAGCTGCGAGATGGTCGAATACGCGAGGACCTTCTTGATGTCCCACTGCTTGAGGCCAATGGTGGCGGCAAAGAGGGCCGTCACCCCGCCGACAAGCGCTACGGTAAGCGACGCGACCGGAGCGAGCGAGAAGAGCGACGCGCTGCGGGCGATCAGGAAAACGCCCGCGGTGACCATCGTCGCGGCGTGGATAAGTGCTGAGACCGGCGTCGGGCCCGCCATGGCGTCCGGCAGCCAGACGAAGAGCGGAATCTGTGCGCTCTTTCCCACGCAGCCGAGAAACAGAAAGAGGCAGATCGCCGTTACCACCACACCGCCCGGCGCAAACTGGCCGGCCCGTTCGGCGATGGTCGCGTAGTCGAGAGTGCCGAGATGCGCGAAGAGCATGAACATCGCGACCATGAAGCCAAAGTCGCCGATGCGATTCACCACGAAGGCCTTCTTGCCGGCGTCTGCGTTTGCCTTTTCGCTGAACCAGAATCCGATGAGCAGGTACGAACAGAGCCCCACGCCCTCCCAGCCGACGAACGTGACTACGTAGTTCGCGCCGAGAACCAGTAAAAGCATGAAGAACACGAACAAGTTCAGGTACGCGAAATACCGCGGGTACCCCGCATCGTCCTGCATGTAGCCCACGCTGAACACGTGGATGAGCATGCCGACTCCAGTGATCACCAGCACCATCACCATCGAGAGTCCGTCGAGCTGGAGCGCTGCGTTGATGTGCAGGTCCCCTACCGGCATCCAGGCAAAGAGCGTGCTCACAAACGGCTCGTGCATCTCCACACCGCGCATGGCGACAAAGAGTGCAATGGCGAGCCCGAATGTCAGAACGAGGACGCCGGGGCCGACGATGCTTGTGATACCGGCAAACCGATGACGCGGAGTCGGGGCGTGGTCATCGTGTCCATCTCCGTCGTCGTGTCCGTGATTCCCCTCGTCCGTCGCGTGACTTCCGTGGCCAATGTTGCTTCCGTCGTGTCCATTGGCCGACGGATCCGCCGGGCCCGGCTTGGCACTCGCATAGATCGACAACGCGCCGTTGATCACGAATCCGATCAACGGAAGCGCCGGCAGCCACCATACGAATCGGGCGACTGTTTCGGCGAGAGGGTGAACGGATTGCATCATCTGAATGGTCAACCGCGCAGCAAGTTGATGTCCTCGAGATTGACCGACTTCTTGTGCCGGAAGATCGAAATAATGATCGCGAGCCCAACCGCCGCTTCGGCGGCCGCGACAGTCATCACGAAAATCACGAATACCTGACCCGTCGCGCCGTACACCCGCGACAATGCGACGAAACTCAGGTTGACCGCGTTGAGCATTAGCTCGACGCACATGAAGACGATGATTGCGTTTCGACGTGTCAACACGCCGATCACGCCGATCGTGAAGAGCGCAGCCGAGAGAGCGAGGGATTCGGCGAGCATGGGTCTATGCGCTCCGCTTCTTGGCAAGGACAACCGCGCCGATAATCGCCACGAGGAGCAGGATGCTCGTGAGCTCAAATGCAAGCAGGTATTCGTTGAACAGCGGGTCCGCGATGGACCCGATGACCCCGCCGGGAGAAGCAATGACATCGGCCGGCGGCCGTGCGGGCAGCGTTACGCTGAGTGTCACGGCAGAGCGCGAGAGCGCCATCAGCTCGGCCACGAGGGCCAGCCCGATGAGCCCGGCCGCGAGGCGTCCCCACTTGCCACGAATGTCGTTCAGCTCTGACGGATGCCCGAGGTTGAGCAACATGACGACGAAGAGAAAGACGACCATGATCGCGCCGGCATATACGAGGATTTGCATCATCCCCACGAACTCTGCGCCGAGCAGCACGTAGAGCGCGGCAAGCGCCGCCATCACCACCACGAGCCAAAGCGCCGCGGCCACCGGGCTCTTTCGCGTGATGAACACGATCGCGCCGACCAGCGCCACCAACCCGAAGAGGTAGAAGTGGAAGGTGTAGAAGAGCGGGAAAAACTCGTTCGCCATCGCGGCTACGCTCCCTTCTCGTCTTCAGGATCCCACATCTCGCACACCGGGTGCTGCTGCTCGGTAAGCCGCTTCAGGTCGTAGACGAACGCATCCCGCGTGTACTCTGAGTTCTCGTAGTGCCGTCCCATGTGGATGGCCTCCTCGGGGCACACTTCCTGGCAGTAGCCGCAGAAAATGCACCGAAACTCGTCGATCTCGAACACAAGGGGATAGCGGTTCCCTTCCTCGTCCTCACCGGGCACGAGTTTGATGCAATTGGCAGGGCAGACGGTCGGGCAAAGCCCACACGCCACGCATTTGGCCTTGCCATCCTCAGTTGTGAGCATTCGGTGCGTGCCGCGCCAACGCGGCGAAATATCCCACCGCTCGTCGGGGTACTGTACCGTGACCTTGTGGGGATCAATAAGATGCTTGAATGTCAGGCCGAGCCCCTTCACTGTCGCACGAACGTAGCTGACGTCCTCGATCGGCCGCTCCATGACCTTCACTTTGATCGTCATCCGTCAGGTTCCTTTGCGGGCGAGTTTGATGCGGTCGCGGCTAACCGAGCGCAGCTGATCAACACCGGACGCATCAAGCCGCGAGTGCGCCGGGCTGATCAGGCGGCCTCGATCGAGGATGAACAGGATCACACCCATGAGCACCACGTTGATGGCGAACAACGCTCCGCCGAAGAGCGGCCCGCGTGTGACGCCGGCCATGTCGAGCGCCAGCACCGCCGTTGCGACGATGACCACGTAGATCAGCGTCATTGGCAGAAGAAGCTTCCAACCAAGCGACATAAGCTGATCGTAGCGGAAACGCGGGAGCGTCCAGCGAATCCAGATGTAGAAGAAGATGAAGAACAGCACTTTGCTCGCGAACGCACCGAAGGTCAGGACGCTCTTGAGCACCGTCCACGGCCCGGCGTTATCCCACTGCGTGAACGGAATGTCCCATCCGCCGAAAAAGAGCGTCGCCATCAGGGCGCTCGCCGTGATCATGTTGGCGTATTCGGCAATCGGAAACATGGAGAACTTCATCGCGCTGTATTCGGTATGGTATCCGGCGATGAGTTCCGATTCGGCTTCGGGAAGGTCAAACGGCACTCGGTTCGTTTCCGCGAAGGCCGAGATCAAAAAGACGAATGCTGCGACCGTCAACAGGAACGCGTTCCATCCCATCTGTGATTGCTGCGCGACCACCTGATTGAGTGACACGTTGCCGGCAAGCAGAAGGACGCAAACCGTGCTCATGCCCATTGCGATCTCGTAACTCACCATCTGCGCGCTCGCACGGAGTCCGCCGAGGAGCGCGTACTTGTTGTTGGAACTCCAGCCGGCGAGCACGATGCCGTACACGCCGATGGACGAGATCGCGAGGGTGAACAGAAAACCCACTGGGAGGTCCGCGACGACGAGGTCGATCCGGCCCCAGGGTGTGGGCAACGGGCTCCCGAACGGAATGACCGCCCACGTGATCATGGCAGGAACGAAGACGAGACCCGGCGCGAGAATGAAGATTGCCTTGCTCGCGAAATTCGGATACGTCTCTTCCTTCATGATGTTCTTGATGCCGTCGGCAGCGACCTGCAGGATACCCTGCGGGCCAACGCGATTCGGGCCGTGCCGGTCCTGGATCCAAGCCGATACCCGTCGTTCGGCAAAGGTGGTGTAGGCGACGCCCACCATATAGATGGTGAAGATCGCGACCATCTTGACCACCGTTCCGATGACAAACACCACGAGCGACGGATCGCCCTGCGGGTTCGCGACCTGCAGAAAAAGGTCAGGCGTGATCATCTGTTCGCTCCGGCCATCGCACCGGCCACAGTAGCGCCCTTCAACCCGAGCGCGTCATACGACATGCCCGCGAACGCGGGTGTTGTCTTGGCCAACGCAGCGAATGCATCCGACGCAGTCATGTACGGGGCCTGCTCGCCCATGGCGATCAGCACGTCGGCGAGCACGAACCATGCGGGCCGTGCATGACCCGGAGCGGACTTCGCCTGCAGAAAACGCTGAACTCGCCCGCGCAGGTTCGTCAGCGTTCCATCGCTTTCGGCAACATTCGAAATCGGCAGCGCTGCCGCGAGTTTCTGCATGCCGGTCGGTGCAACCGTCCCAACGAAGACGACACTGCCGGCCGCGGCAATCGCACCGGCGGGCACCGTAGCCGGATCGATATCGGCCAGCACCAGCACGTCGCCAGATCCAAGCCCGGCGTACGGGTCGTCCGAACGCGTTGCGCCAAGCAACTCCGCGCCAGTCGCGTTCGCGACCCTGTCCGCGCGCAATGCAAGATCCTCAACGCCGCTCAGTGGTGCCTCTTCGCCCTGCGGAACCGCGAATCGTACCGAGCCGCCGGTCTTCGCGGCAATGCGGGAAAGCAAATGGAACGCTTCGTTGCTGAGCGAGCCGTTCGCAACGACGCGCGCCTTCTTCCCCTTGAGGGCCGTGGCGGCGGCAGCGACCGCAGTGCCCCATTCAACTTCGGAAGAGCCGACCATCGGTGCCACACAGCGATCCTGTCGGTTCAGCCAGCGGTAGTTCAGACGCCCTTCATCGCACATGAAGAACGCGTTGACTTCTTCGTTGGAACGCGGCTTGAGACGCACGACTGCGTCGTCGCGCATTTCCATCATGATGTTGCATCCCTGCGAGCATCCTGTGCACACCGATGCCGCACGGTCGAGCTCCCAGGCACGGGCCTTGTTCAGAAAGTCCTTCGAGAGCAGCGCGCCAACGGGACACAGATCCACCACATTTCCGGCCCACGGCTGCGTGAGGTCCGCGTCCGGCGCCTTGCTGATCACCGCGCGATCGCCGCGCTCGCTCACATTCAGGACCGCCTCTCCGTGCACATCGTCCATGAACCGGACGCAGCGCGTGCACAGAATGCAGCGGTTTGGGACGTACAGCACGTCGCCCCCGAAATCTTCGACGGGATTGAAACGCTTTGGTTCGCGGTACCGCGAATCAGCGCGCCCTTCATGGAACGTATAGTCCTGCAGCTCGCACTCACCTGACTGATCGCAAATCGGGCAGTCGAGCGGATGATTGATGAGCAGCATTTCGAGTACGCCCTTGCGCGCGTCGAGCGACTTCTCGTTGTGCACGTGCACCACCTGCCCCTCGGCAACGGCGGTCGCGCACGACGGCATAAGCTTGGGCGACTTCTCGACGTCCACTAGGCACATGCGGCAGACGCCCACCACTGGAAGACCGGGGTGATAGCAGTAGTGCGGAATCAGCACGCCTGCGACCTTGGCGGCCTCGAGAATTGAGGTCCCGGCCGGCACCGAAATTTGCCGGCCTTCGACGGTGAGGTTTACCAGCGGCGCATCGGCCATCAGGCCCCCGCTCCCACCGGCAGCTGGAACCCTGAACCGGCGACCTTGCTGGTACGCTTGCCGGAAATCAACGACTCGAACTCATGGCGGAACTTCAGCAGTCCGCTTACGACGGGCGCTGCGCACGAGTCACTCAGCACGCAAATCGTCTTCCCGGTCATGTTGTCCGCGATTTCAAGCAGAGTGTCGAGATCTTCGAACGTTCCCTGCCCGTCCACAATTCGCTCGAGGATCTTGGTCGTCCACGCCGTCCCTTCACGGCACTGCGTGCATTGCCCGCAACTCTCGTGGGCAAAAAACCGCGCGAGCCGTGCAATCATCCGCGGCATCGACTGGGAATCGTCAAACACAATCACACCACCCGAGCCGAGCATCGTGCCCTGCGCGACGAACCCTTCGTAGTCCATAAGGGTCGCCTCGGCTTCGGTCATCGTCTGGATCGGAACCGACGCGCCGCCTGGAATGACGGCCTTGAACTTCCGGCCGGCAGGCGGTCCGCCGCAGAGATCGTACAGAAAATCCTTGAACGGAAAGCCCATCACAACTTCGTAGTTGCCCGGCCTGGCAACGTTCCCGCACACGGAGAAGAGTTTGCTCCCCGTGCTCCTGGGATTCGACAGCGACATCGCCTTGTACCACTCGGCGCCGTTCGTGAGGATCTGCGGTACGGCCGCGAGAGTTTCTACGTTGTTGATTGTCGTCGGTTGCGAGAACAGGCCCGAGACTGCCGGGAACGGCGGCTTGATGCGCGGATTGCCACGCTTGCCCTCGAGAGACTCCATCATGGCCGTCTCTTCGCCGCAGATGTACGCGCCCGCGCCCTTGTGGACGTGCACGTCAATCCGCTGGCCGCTCCCCATTGCGTTCGGGCCGATTATCCCGGCTGCGTACGCCTCGGCGACCGCGCGCTCCATCTGCTCGATGGACTCGGTGAACTCGCCCCTGATATAGACGTAGGCCGTCTCGGCTCCAATCGCATAGGCAGCGATCGCGCACCCTTCAACGAGGGCGTGCGGCGTCCAGCGCATGATCTCGCGGTCTTTGAACGTTCCCGGCTCCGACTCGTCTGCGTTGCAGCAGAGGTAATGCGGCTTGCCGTCGCCGGGCTTCATGAACGACCATTTCATGCCCGTTGGGAACCCGGCGCCGCCGCGTCCGCGGAGTCCGGAGGCCTTGACGATGTCAACGATGGCCGCCGGCGTCATGGCAAGCGCCTGCTCGAGGGCGCGATACCCGCCGCGCTTTTTCCATCCCTCAAGCGAACGCGCGTCCGGTTCCCCAAAATGCTTGGAGAGGATCGCCGTTTCGCGAGGGTGACTTCTGTGCGGATATCCCATTACTTCAAGCCCGCCAGGATCTGCGGCACCTTGTCGGCACTCACGTTTTCAATCGTATCGGCGTTGATCTGAACGGGCGTGGCGAACCCACACGCCCCGAGGCATTCGACTTCAATCACCGTGTATTTCCCGTCGGGCGACGTCACGCCGAGTTCATTGCAGCCGGTGTGCTTTAGAAACGCTTCCGTCACTTTGTCGGCACCGGCGCAGAGGCACGGCGATGTGGTGCATATCTGAACGAAGTATTTCCCAACCGGATGCTGGTGGTACATCGTGTAAAACGTCACCACGCCCTTCACGTACGCCGGCGTGATGTCGAGCGCCCCGGCGACTTCCGTCATCGCCTCTTCGCCCACCCAGCCGCGCTCTTCCTGCACGATCCAGAGCGCGGGGAGCAAAGCGGCCTGCTTGGTCGGATACCGGAGCAGGATTGCATCGAGGTCTTTCATACGCTTGCCGACAAAAACCTTTTCGTACGGCGCGTGTGTGGTGCTCATGTGACCGCCCGCGTGTTATCGGTCGAGATCATCTGTCAATCTCCCCCATCACAATATCAATGGAGGCGTTGATCGCGATCACGTCCGAGAGCAGATGCCCTTCGACCATCTTCGGGATCGCCGACAAGTTCACGAAACTCGGCGGGCGGATCCGCCAGCGCGACGGCTTCGACGTTCCGTCCGAGACCATGTAGTAGCCCTTTTCGCCCTTCGGGCTTTCGACCGCGACGTAGCACTCGCCTGCCGGCGGCCGTGGCCCTTCCATCACGTTCTTGAAGTGATGGATCATCGATTCCATCTCGCTGGTCGCCTTGCTCTTGGGCGGAAGGATGATGCGCACGTCGTCCACGTTCACCGGGCCGTCCGGGAGACGCTTGACGGCCTGATCGAGAATCCTGATCGACTGCCGCATTTCTTCAACCCGCACCAGGAACCGATCATACACGTCGCCCGCCGAACCAACAGGCACGTCGAAGTCGTACGTCTCATAGTCGAGGTACGGAAAATCCTTGCGCACGTCGTACGCGACGCCCGACGCGCGCACCATGGGACCGGAAAGGCCGTAGTTGACCGCCTCTACAGGCGACATGACGCCGAGTCCAACCGTGCGGCCCACCCAGATCGCGTTCTTGGTGAGCATTCGCTCACATTCGTCGATCGTCTTGGGGAAGGTGCGAATGAAACCCTGCAGTCCCTCGAGCCACTTGTCCGGAATGTCCGCGGCCATGCCGCCCACGCGAGTCGCGCTGGTCGTGAGCCGCGCTCCCACCCATCCTTCGAGCAGGTTGTAAATGTTCTCGCGTTCCTGAAACGACCATAGGAACGGCGTGAACGCGCCGATGTCGATGCACGTTGTTCCCAGCCAGACCAGGTGCGACGCGATGCGCGACAACTCCATTGCGATGACCCGCAACACCTTGCAGCGTTCGGTGATCTCGATGCCGAAGATTCGCTCGGCGCCCAACGCAAAGGCGCAGTTGTTGCCGATCGAGTTGAGGTAGTCCTCGCGATCCGTCCACGGCACGATCTGATTGTACTGCCGGTATTCGCCGATCTTCTCGAATCCGCAGTGCAGGTAGCCCACGTGCGGAATGCACCGAACCACCGTCTCGCCATCGAGCTCGAGCACCAGGCGGAGTACACCGTGTGTTGCCGGATGCTGCGGTCCGATGTTGATGAGCATGTGCTCACCTTCGAATTCCGGCTCCATCGCCGGCGGCGCTTCCAGCGCAACAGCACCTCCGTCACCGCCTACAACGAGCGGAACGCGCTGCGGCTTTCCGTCCGGGGACAGACCCGTGGTCGAAAGTTCGACCTCAAGCGTGCGCTTGGTGCCCATCGCTACTCGCCCACCTTCTCGCCTTCACTCAAGCGGCGGCGCATATCGAGCGGAAGTTCCTCAAAGGCGTCTGCGATGGAGAGCTCTTCCATCGAATAGCGAGCTTCAGGATTGGCAGCAAGCGCGTTCTTGAGTTGTTCCGACCGGCTGAAGCGCCCCCGCAGCGGAAAGTCCTTCCGAAGTGGGAACCCTTCCTTGTACTGCTCCCACATCAGGATGCGGCGCAGATCAGGGTGCCCCGCGAACTTGACGCCGAACATGTCGTAGCACTCGCGCTCTAGCCAATCGGCACCCTTGTAGATGTCCATCACGCTAGGCACTTCGAGCGGCGCGCCCTTGGCGATGAGCACCTTCACGCGAATGAAGCGGCGATACCGCAGCGACCGAAGATGCCACACCACTTCCAACGGCAGCGACAGGTCACGGTGCTCAACGGCGGTGACGTCGGATAGATAGTCGTACGATTGCTGCGCGTCATCGTGCAGCCAGAGAATCACGTCGTGCACTCGCGCGCCGTCCACGATGATCGTCGTCTCGCCGCGCGAAACAACCGTGCGCGATATCACACCAGGAAACTGCGCGCCCACCGCCTCGGCAGTTGGGCTAACAGGGCCTCCGCTCACCGGCACGTTTTTCGGCGTGACCGGCGTGGCATTGCTGCCTGTTCCCGGATGGACGATCGTGAATGACGGACTCATCGGCGACTCAGGGCGCGGAGCGGGTCTGGTGCACCGAGTTGCCGAACGGCTCGGAAAGTTCGTCAATGCGCGACGCCGGGATATAGAGCTTGCTCGTCGGGTCCGGGCTCATCTCATCGCGGATTCCCTGCTGTGCGTTGCGTTCGTTCATGATCTTCTTCTGCAGCATCATGATGCCGTAGATGAGTCCCTCGGGCCGCGGCGGACAACCGGGGACGTATACGTCTACGGGAATGATCGTGTCGATCCCCTGCACGACGGCGTAGTTGTCGAACATTCCGCCCGTTGAGGCGCAAGCGCCCATCGAGATTGACCACTTGGGCTGCGTCATCTGCTGCCAGATGCGCCGGATGATCGGGGCAAGCTTGTAGGGCACCCGACCGGCGCAGATGAGTACATCGCTCTGCCTTGGCGAGAACGCCATGCGCTCCATGCCGAATCGCGCGAGATCGTACTTGCTGGCAAACGAAGCCATCATCTCAATGGCGCAGCACGCCGTTCCGAATGGCATTGGCCATAGGGAGTTCGCGCGGCCCCAATTCACGAGGAAATCGAGCTTCGTGGTCACCCACGCTTCGCCTGGACGGGCATCGAACCGAACCAGCTCGGTTGCCGCACCGTGGCCGGCGAGATCAGCGTCGCTCAGTCCCACTCCAGTGCCCCCTTCTTCCAGACGTAGATGAACCCGACGAACAGAATGACCATGAATACGACCATCTCCGCGAGCCCAAAGAACGAGAGCTGGCCTGCGGGGCATGCGCCGCCGGCAAGCGGAACCGCGCACGAGAGCTGACGGTAGTACGCGCCCCACGGAATCATGAATACGGTTTCGATGTCGAACACGATGAACAGCATCGCAACCATATAGAACTTGACGCTGAACCGCTCGCGGGCGTCGCCGAGCGGCGTGATGCCCGACTCGTACGGCGTCTGCTTTTCCGGCGTCGATCGTGAGCGCATCGTGAAGTGCGAGAGGGCAAGCATGCCAATCGCGTTCACGACCACGAAACCGACGAGGAGTAGTACCGGGAGGTAAGTGCGGTCCATTCGTTAGATGGGGGCGCTCGTGAAACATTTCACGAACTGCACCTAAGTTATTTGGCTGGACGAAGTAGTGTCAACAATGGACGCGACGCGGAACGCAGAAGATTTGGGCCCGTGAGCCGGCGCCGGGTTTGGGGCCCTCGCGTCCGCTTTGTACCTTCCCCCTCGCACCTCACGCCTCACGTTCGCCTCACCCCATCACCCGCGCTCCTCGCATGTCCATCAAAAACGACCGCTGGATCATTGAACACGCCAAACTCGGCATGATCGAGCCCTTTGAGAGCTCGCAGATGCGCGACGGCGTGATTTCCTACGGCGTCAGCTCGTTCGGTTACGACATGCGCGTCGCGGCCGAGTTCAAGATCTTCACGAACGTGCTGAGTTCGATCGTGGATCCCAAGAACTTCGATCCCAAGTCGTTCGTTGAGTTCTCCGGCGATGTCTGCGTCGTACCGCCCAACTCATTCGCGCTGGCGCGGAGCGTCGAGTACTTCCGGATCCCACGGAATGTCGTGACCATTACGGTCGGCAAGAGCACGTACGCCCGGTGCGGAATCATCACGAACGTCACGCCGTTCGAGCCGGAGTGGGAGGGCCACGTAACGCTCGAGATTTCGAACACCACTCCCCTTCCGGCGAAGATCTATGCCAATGAAGGGATAGCCCAGGTGCTCTTCTTCGAGGGTGAGGAACCGATCACGTCGTACAAGGACAAGAAGGGCAAGTACCAGGGGCAACGTGGAGTGACGCTGCCGAAGATCTAGCTGCTCAGGGCCGGCGCCTCGGCCAGATCGATCGGCGATAAGGTGTACGTGATCGCGATGGACGCCGAATGACGCAGCGTGTTGACCACCTGACATCCGAGGCCGGCGATCGTGACTATTTTCAACGTCGCGCGTGCGGCCGCATCTCACCTCCCGCCTAGGCAGGCTGGGCAGTCTCCCGTGTCACAGCCGCCATGGCGGGCTCCACAGCCGGCCTCCCGGAGCCTCTCAATATCAGCACCACGGCGATCCCCACCAGAGGGGCGTGGCCGAGAAGCTCGACGGGTCCCAGCAGGATGAGCGTGGTCACAAAGAACACCGTAACGGTTGCCACCGCGAATCGAGTGGCCACGCCGAACAGGATCAGCAAGCCCAGCGTCAGCTCAGCAATGCCTGCAGCAAAGGCGAAGTGGAGGTCCGAGAAGCCAGCAAAGCCAATCATCGGCATGAAGTTGAAGTGGTATTCCTCCAGGAACGCGAGCATGAGGCCTGGACTCAGAAGTTTGTTGTGCACCGCGAGAGTGGCGAGCGTCAGGCCAACGCCCACACGGATGACCGGCACCGCCAACTGGGACATTTTCTCCGAGTCCCAGCCCCTCGCTCCACAGATACGTCGGTCGATCTTGGTCAGCGACGGTCCAACCAGAATGAGGGCCACGGCTAACGCCACGAACTCGAACACGTAGTCCATCATGATCCATGGCGACACAACCCCCAGTGTGAGTACCGCGACCACCAATACCAGGGCCCCGCTCACGCTGTAGGTGATCTGAAGGAGGAGGAGAATACCGACCAACACCTGGGCCACGGCGCCCACGGTCACCAGAGAGACGAAGGGAAGCTCGATGTTCGGAGCCAAGTAGACTCCCGTCATCGCATTGCCGATCAACATCATGCCGGTAAGTACCCCCACAAGCCGCCAGTCCAGACCGTTCCCCGCACTAGCCCAGCCGGCGAGGCGGGCTGATATCCCCTCGAACCGCGCCGAACGGTGCACATGAAGAGCCAGCATGGCGTAGGCCGCGGCGCCGATCGCAACCAGAGCTGTGGACACGTCCATGAGGAATTCCGCGTTGGCAAATCGTCCGACATCCACAAACCAGCGAACGTGAGCGAGGACCGGAGAGGGCAGCACGGCCAGCAGAGGCAGTGGCATCGTCATCATAGGAACCTCAAAGAGGCGGGATTCGAATTGCGACGAAGAATAGTCAAGCCCCCGGGTCACGAGGGAACCAGTAACCCGTCTCACGTCCCCGTCCCCGTCACCACGCGGCTTCCGGCCCGACGGGCGACGTTCGTGACGTGGCCGTCCATGACACCGCGCGGTTGACGGCGGCCTTCTGCCGCGCCATGCTCCGGCAGCATGTCCAGCACGATGCGCCACCGTTCTGTGGCGGCTCAAGATTGACCCCCGTACGTTGGAGACATTGAGATCTGAACTTCTAATGACCGACTGGCCACTCTCGCCGAGTCTGCAGGCGTACCTCAACGTCCAGTACGAACTTCGTCGAGTGCTCGGCGAAGGAGGGATGGGCGTCGTGTTGCTCGCCAATGAGCGCGTTCTCGATCGTCTCGTCGCGATCAAGACATTGCGTCGTCATGCATCCGAAGACCCGGAACTCCGCAAGCGATTTCGGCGCGAAGCCCGATTGGCCGCTCAGCTGCAGCATCCCAACATCGTTCCCCTTCACACGTTCGGCGAAGTTGACGGCGAGATGTTCTTTGTCATGGGCTACGTCGAAGGCGAAACGCTGGCAGAACGGCTGCACCGCGGCGGAACCATCCCATCAGCTGAAGCGCTGCGGATATTACGCGAAGTGTGTGACGCGCTCGGCATGGCACACGAGCGAGGGATCATCCACCGCGATGTGAAGCCCGAGAACGTACTCCTCGAAGCGCGAACGGGTCGCGCGCTTCTCGCCGACTTCGGTATTGCGCGCGAAGATGCGTCGACCTCCGCGCTGACCGGTACCGGCGTCGCGCTCGGTACGCCGCACTATATGTCGCCCGAACAGGTGGCACCTGGTTCACCCGTGGACCATCGCGCCGACATCTATTCCGTCGGTGTGCTGGGATACCGACTGTTGTCTGGGCGCCTTCCGTTCGATTCCACGAACGTGCGCGATCTGTTGGCTCAACAGGTTTCGGCACGGCCGCGAAGCCTCGCTCTCGCGGCACCCGCCGCATCCCCGCGGGCTGCAGCCGCCATCATGCGGAGTCTGGAGAAGGATCCTGACGCTCGGTGGCCGGATGCGGCGTCGCTCCGCACGGCGTTGGGCGTTGAGGATGGCGAGGAGGATTTGCCCGAGGAGTTGATCGGCATTGATGGCATCGGGACGACGATGACGGCAGTGAGCGCTATTGCGGCGGGAGCGTGGGTGCTCAATCGGTTCGGCTGGCGCAATGATTTGCTCGCCGACCTGCTCCCGATGGCCATCGCGGCGCCAGCGCTCGGCGCAGTTCTCGTAGCGACACTGATGGGTTTCCGTCACGGGTTTCGCCGAGTCTTTCCAATCGCGCTCCGCCCCCCGAGGTACTGGCCGCTCTGGTGGCCTCGCTTCGCACGCAGACCCGGCGACGTCTGGGATCGGCTGCCGCGGATGGTCCGCTGGGCACGATGGTTGATGTGGGGCGCGTCCGGTGTTCTTACAATGCTCGGCATTCCGCTGGTGCTAATGATCGTGACAACCCCGATGGATCGGCTGAACGAGTTCTTCATGAATCCGTACGTGCTTCGCGGCCTCCCCATCACCATTTATCTGGCGGCAAGCGGGCTTCTCGGATCCGGCGTTCTGATGTACGCTTGGTGGCGGCGCGTCGGCGGTGGCTCCATGATGATTGCGAGGCCGCCGTGGATCGGTGAACCGGTCGCCAGCCCGCGGTGGAAGCGTGCAGAACTCGAGCGGTATCTTTTGCCCGCCGAGTTGGCGCGCAACAATGCGCCCGATTCCCCAGTCGAGCTTGGCGAAGCGATCAGCGAACGGGTGCGCGCACTGATCGGCACGGGCGTGATTCCATCACCCGAGGCGTCCGACGTTGCACGCGACGTGGTTGATGCGATCGCAGCCATCGATCTGGAACTCGCGATGTTGGTGAAGGGCGGCGACACCGTGGAACTGAAGCGCGTGGAGGCCCGTCTTGCCGGTGTCGCACCGGGTGGTCTCACTCGTGACGTCGCCGAGATCCTGACAAGGCAACGCGATGCATTACGCGAGATGGTTCGTCGGCGTGAAACTCAGCAGATGCGCAGGGAGCGGCTCCTTCATCGGCTGCGCGAGCTCTTTCTTGCTCTCGACGTGGTGCGGGACCACGCCGCTGCGGCCGACGGGACGAGCCTGAGTGGACGCGTGCAGGTCGTGTGCGACGACCTACGCCGACTCGCGGCCGGTTACGACGATGTGCGCGACAGCGCGCCGCCACCGCTGAACTGACTGGTCGTCCTTCAGCTCAGCGGCACCACCTCGAAGCTCGTGCCGCTACGCGATGCGCAACTGCACCACGCGCCGAAAATGGTAACCGTATATCGCCAGCGTCACCGCACGCGGTAGCAGGCGGGGCCGTACGAATGCCGTCCAGGCGAGGAGCCGCCAGTATTGGAATCGTTCGCGCCCGAGGATTCCAAGCCGGAACGCTGAACGGCCGAGTGCGAGCAGGCGCTGGAGGTCGAGGCGTTGGCGTACGTCGGGCACCTTGAACTCTCGAAGGAACGTCCGTACGCGTCTGTAGTACTGCTTCGGCGCATAGATATGCTCGAGAAGCGCCCGATGGTTTTCGCGCAGTGCATCGAGTCCCATGCACGGGACCAGATTCGTGCTGCCGTCCACGTTGTCGCCCGTCATCTCGCCCAGCAACCGGCCTTCGCGACGCATCCGGTCGTAGAGCCGCGTGCCGGCCGGCGCCTGAAGCATTCCCACCATCGCGGTTGCGATGCCGCTCTTCTGGATGAATTCGATCTGCCGGCGAAACGTGGATGTCGTGTCGGAGTCGAATCCCACGATGAAACCTGCATTGACCTCGATGCCCGCGCGCTGGATGCGCTTGACGTCGTCGATGAGGTTGCGCCCGACGTTCTGCTTCTTGTTGCAGGCGGCGAGCGCGTCGTCGTCCGGCGTTTCGATGCCTACGAACACGTTGTCGAAGCCCGCATCTGCCATCAGGCGAATCAGCTCGTCGTCGTCCGCCAGGTTCATCGACACCTGCGAGTTGAACGGAATGTGCCGCCGTCGGCGCTGCCACGCGACGAGCGCGGGAAGCAGCTCCGACTTAAAGAGCCGCTTGTTGCCGATGAGGTTGTCGTCCACAAAGAACACGGAACCACGCCAACCGCGTTCGTAGAGTCCGTCGAGCTCGGCGATCATCTGCGCCGTCACCTTCGTACGCGGGCGGTGGCCAAGCATTGCCGTCACGTTGCAGAAGTCGCAGTCGTACGGGCAGCCACGGCAGAACTGCATTGAAAGATCGGTGCGCCGCGCCGTGTCGGCGCCGGCGACGAGGGGAGTACTGGTCTTCGATATCCACGGATCAAACGCGGTTTTTGTAAATCAAGGGTTCGCGTTCGAGATGAAGGATGCCGGAATTCGCCAAGCGCTCGTTTCGCTGCGGCCGATCGCTGGGTCGCCAGCCGCGTGCGAGCTGACGGTCAGCGGCCCCGTGACTGCCCATCGCGTTGGCTTCAGCGTCGGAATGATCGTGTCTGCCATTGGCGGAGGCACAGGCTTAATGGCCGGGCTCGGCATAGCCGTGGTAATCGGGAGCGCGCCGTTGCTGCCGTTCATTGCCGCCGGCGGAGCGCTGGTCGGCGGCGGCACCGGGCTGAAGTTGTTTCGCGGCTTGTACGCTCGCTCGATGCGCAAGGCCCGCTCCGCACTCGAAGGACTCGTCGGCGCCGTTGCGGCGCGCGCCAAGGGTGTCTGGCGCGGAACTGCGTAGCGCCCGTTCCGCGGGGAGGCCACCGACGGTGCGGCCTGTGGCGACTCCACACGGCGCGGGCTACCTTCGCTCCGCTAACTGAGTCAACAGATCACTGCGGAGATCGTTCAATGACAACCATCCGATCAACCCGCGTCGCGCTACGCTGCGCGGCACTTGCTCTCGCCTGCACCGTTACGACGATCGCCCACGCTCAGCGTGCCACGGCCGCGCCCGTTGCAGCGCTCAACGGTATCCCGCAGTTCCAGGCTGATCCGACGTGGCCGCAGCTCGCTGCGAACTTTCGTTGGGGTCAGGTGATTGGCATCTTCGCCGATTCGCGCGGCCACGTCTGGACCTCTACGTCGAACCGCATCATTGAATGGGACCCGCAGGGAAAACTCCTGCAGTCGTGGGACGCACGTGGGCCGAACGGCAACTGGAGCACGATTCACGGCATGTTTGTTGACCACAACGGTTTCGTGTGGACGAACGCCCGGGAGAGCAATCTCACCGTCAAGTTCACGCAGTCGGGACAGGTTGTGATGACGATCGGCCGCTACAACGAAACGGGCGGCAGCAACGATACGACGCTGATGGGGCGTCCATCGGAAATCTGGGTGGACCCAACGGACAACGAAGTCTTCATCGCCGACGGGTACGGGAATCGGCGCATCGTCGTGTTCGACGGAGCAACCGGGAAGTATCTCCGGCACTGGGGAGCATACGGACGGCGTCCTGTCGATCCGGCGGGACGTGGTGGTCGTGCAGGCGGTCCCGCGGGCGGTCCCGCGGGCGGGCGCGCAGCTGGCGGCGCCGCAGCTGGTAGCGCAGCAGCTGGTGGCGGAGCAGCCGGTGGCCGCGCTGGCGGCGGTCGTGGCGCAGCTGGAACTGTCGGCGCGGATCCGCTGGGCAGCGCTGGACGGGGACGTGGAGGTCCGCCCGGGCAGGCCCTCGCACCGCAGCGCGGGAGCCCGCTCGCCCCAGACACCACAACTGCGGCGACCGAGCCGCCCAGCCAGTTCTCGATTCCACACGGCATCGTTGGCTCGCGCGACGGCCTCGTTTACCTGGCAGACAGGGCCAACAACAGGATTCAGGTGTTTCGGCAGAACGGAGAATTTGTGCGTGAAAAGATTCTCCGCCCCCGATGCGGCTCGCAGGAGCGCGCATCGTGGACACCTGAGCGCCCGTGCGGAACAGAAGCGACGTTCTCGCTCGGACTCTCACACGACTCCCCGCAGAGCTACCTGTACAGCTCAGACGGTGGAACGCACGTGATTACGGTGCTGAGGCGCTCCGATCTAGAGGTTGTTGGCGAGTTCGGCGGCCCCGGCGTCGGCCCCGGACAGCTTGGACGGCCGCACAACATCACCGTGGACCCCTGGGGCAATATCTACGTCGCCGAAGCCGCCGGGCCGCTCATCCGGAACGCCGCGACTGGCGACAGCGTTGCCGCAGGTTTCCGCGCGCAGAAGTTCACGTTCACGGGAACGAGGCCGTAACGGGCCGCCGCTTGCGGCTCGGCTCCGGGGGACTTCAGGACTACACCGCTGCGCCAGCGGTCTCCTCTTCGGCCGCAACCCTCGCCGAAACAACTGGCAGTGGCTCGAACCGCGCCTGAAAGAAGCGCAGATACTCAGGTTCCGAAACAAACCGTAGTCCGCGTATGCTGTCGCGAAACTCCCACACTGCCTGCACGGACTCCGTAACCACGTCCATGTGTGCCTGCGTGTACACACGGCGAGGAATCGTGAGTCGCACCAGCTCAAGTGGCGGTGTTCGATTCTTGCCGGTCGCCGGATCACGCCCCGCCGACACCGTTCCCCGCTCCATCGCCCGGATTCCGCTCTCCAGGAACAACTCGCACGTCAGTGCCTGCGCTGGCAGCGCCTCGCGATCGAGATGCGGCAGGAACGCAGCGGCATCCAGAAAAACAGCGTGCCCGCCGATGGGTAGCACGATAGGAATCCCAGCGTCGATCAGTGCGTTGCCGAGGTAGTGCACCTGCCCGATTCTGGCGCGAATGTAGTCCTCCTGCACGGACTCTTCGATCCCGATCGCCATCGCCTCCATGTCGCGTCCAGCGAGGCCCCCGTAGGTATGCAGCCCCTCGAACAGTACGACAAGATTCCGGGCCCGCTCGGCGAGCGAATCATCGCGCAGCCCGAGCCAGCCGCCGATATTCACAAGACTGTCCTTCTTTCCCGACATCGTGGCGCCGTCGGCGCAGTCGCACATCGCGAACAGTATCTCGGCTATGGACTCCGACCGATGGCCAGGCTCGCGCTGCTGAATGAACCAAGCGTTCTCGACTGCGCGCGTGGCGTCCAGGATCACTCGAATGCCACGGCTCTGTGTGTATGCCCGGAGCGCACGCAGGTTGGCGAGACTGATTGGCTGACCGCCGGCCATGTTGACCGTTGCGGCTACGCTCACGTACGGAATCCACTCGGCGCCAACGTCGCGAACGATAGCGTCGAGCTTGGCGAGATCAACGTCGCCCTTGAACGGATGCTCCGACGTCGGGTCGTGCGCCTCGTCGATGATCACGTCACGAAACGCGCCGCCCGCCAGTTCCTGATGCGCACGGGTCGTTGTGAAGTACATGTTGCCGGGTACCACGTGGCCGTCGGCAATCAGTAGCCGCGAAAGAATGTGCTCAGCGCCGCGGCCCTGGTGCGTTGGAATGACGTGAGGGAATCCGTAGTGCTGTTGCACCGCCGCTTCCAGGCGATAGAAGTTCCGCGACCCCGCGTACGCTTCATCGCCGAGCATCATTCCGGCCCACTGCCTGTCGCTCATCGCGCTCGTGCCCGAATCGGTGAGCAGGTCGATATACACGTCGTCCGACCGCAGCAGAAACGTGTTGTACCCTGCTGCACGGATTGCCACTTCTCGCTCGGCGCGAGTTGTCATCCGAAGTGGCTCGACCATCTTGATTCGCCACGGCTCGGCCCACGACCGGTGCTTCATCGTTCTCTCCCTCGAGTCAGGTAACCTGATCGAGGGACGTTACCGATATCGCAGGGACAGTTCTGTGGGGCACCAGCCTACGGCGTGTAGGGCATCCGAGAATCCAGGTCCGATTTTTACAGCTTCACGACCCCCATCGGCTCGCGCACGGCCTCCGCACTCTTCTCGAGCGCGTCCTTCTCGTCAGCGGTGAGCGTCACTTCGATGATCTTCTCCATGCCGCCGCGCCCCAGCTTCACCGGCACGCCGAGGTACAGTCCCTTGAGGCCGTACTCGCCCTCGAGCCACGCCGAACAAGGGAGAATCCGCTTCTGATCGCGAACGACCGCTTCAACCATCTGTACCGCGCCGGATGACGGTGCGTAGTACGCGGAGCCGGTCTTGAGATACTTCACGATCTCGCCGCCGCCCTTTCGGGTTCGGTCAACGATCGCGTCGAGCTTGTCCTTGGCTATGAGCTGCGTGATCGGGATACCGCTCACGGTCGTGTAGCTGATCAACGGCACCATCGTGTCGCCGTGGCCGCCGAGTACCATCGCCTGGATGTCGCGTACCGAGATATCGAGCTCCATCGCGAGAAACGACCGATAGCGCGCCGTGTCGAGAATGCCGGCCATGCCGATCACGCGCTCGCGTGGAAAGCCAGTGACCGCTTTCGCGACATAGCACATCACGTCCAACGGGTTCGACACGACGATGATGATCGCGTTCGGTGAGGTCGCCTTCACCTGTTCGGAAACCGACTTCACGATGCCAGCATTCGTATTGAGCAGGTCGTCGCGACTCATTCCCGGCTTGCGTGCGATACCGGCCGTGATGACGACGATGTCAGAACCCGCGGTTTCGTCATATCCGGTGGTGCCGACCACGCGCGAATCGAACAACTCAATTGGCGCGGATTCCCACTGGTCGAGTCCCTTCCCCTGCGGGATTCCATCGGCGACGTCGACCATGACAACCGTGCGGGCCAGTTCTTTTTCAGCGATACGCTGAGCTGCAGTCGCGCCGACATTGCCGGCGCCGACGACTGTGATTTTGTTGACCATTGTTCTTGGCGAGTTTGAGTGAGAAACGCAGTTCAATCAAAGATAAACGGTCGACTCACTCCTCGGCTGTCCGCGAGAACCCGCTCACAGGTGCGCCTCGCGGCTAACCGCCGACCTGCGAGAGCGCCTTGAGCCCGCCGACCTTCATCTGCAGGAGCTGATGCTCCTTCGGCTTCTCTGCGAGTGCCTTCTCGAACAGTGGAGCCATTGGCTGCCCGGCTCGCAGCGGATCCCTCAGGTTCACCTCGTGGTCACCGTACAGGCAGGTCCGCAACCGCCCGTCGGCGGTGAGGCGTACGCGATTACAGGTTCCGCAATACGTGTGCGACATCGGCGTGATCACGCCGATCGTGCCGGCTGCGCCGGATGCGGCGTAATATTTTGCCGGCCCGTTGCCCATGGCCGGCCCGCCGACCGGATTGAGCGCGCCAATCGCTTCGCCCGAGCGCTCCAGCACTTCAGGACTCGGCACCACATGCTCCCACGTGAGCCCGGCCATGTCGCCTACCGGCATGAGTTCGATGAAACGGACGTGCACCTCATGCTCAAGCGTCAGGCGCGCAAAATCACCGATCTCATCGTCGTTCAAGCCTCGCATGACAACCACGTTGAACTTGACCGGCTTGAGCCCGGCATCGAGTGCGGCCCGGAGTGCCGCCACCGGCTCGAACCCGAGATTCCGACGGGCGATCTTGCTGATGCGATCAGGACGAAGGGAATCCGCGCTGATATTCACGCGATCGAGACCGGCCGCTGCGAGCGTGGCAGCCATCGCGGGAAGCTTGACTCCGTTGGTCGACAGCGCGATGTCTTCAATCTCTGGCACGGCCCGGAGCTGCTCAAGCAGTCTGTCCAGATTTGGACGAATCGTCGGCTCACCACCCGTGATTCGCAGGCGGCGCAATCCGAGCGGCGCGAGCTGTCGGACGATGTCGGTGATTTCTTCGTACGACAGAACGTCAGCCTTCGGGAGCCAGTCGAGGCCCTCGAGCGGCATGCAATAGACGCAGCGGAAGTTGCACCGGTCGGTCACAGAAATTCGGAGATACTCGATCTTCCGTCCGAATTGATCAAGAGATTCGCGAATCACGAGCGCCCCTCAACACCTGCAGCGCCCGCATGCTGAGCGGCCAGAGGCGCTGACGACGACGCGTGAACCCACTCTCTCGTTCCGTCCGTATACATCTCGCGCTTCCAAATCGGCACCCGACGCTTGAGTTCTTCGATGACGAACGACGTTGCGGCGAGGGCCTCAGCGCGATGCGCGTGCGAAAGTGCGATTACTACACTGGCTTCCCCGACGGCAAGCGCTCCGATTCGGTGCTCCACAACCAGACTGGCCACGCCCGTTCGCTCTGTCGCCTCCGTGGCAATCGCCGCGAGTTCCCGTTCGGCCATCGTGGTGTACGCGGAGTACTCGATTCCCGTGACAGACCGCCCGGCGTGCGAGTCGCGAACCGTCCCGATGAAAACTGAGGTCGCGCCCGAACCCGGGTCGGCAACTTCGGCTTCGAGCGCGGCAGGATTGAGCGCGCGGTCGACGACGGCGACGCGGATCACCCGCCGGCGACCGGTGGAATGATTGCCACCTCGTCCGAGCCTGATAGAAGCCGTGAGGGTGGCGCATACTCGTGATTCACGGCGACCATCGCCGGCGGGAGCGAACCTGGTGGAGCAAGATCTCTCACGGTCGCGAGCAGATCGCTGACAGCTGCGCCCTCGTCGAGCGTGACGCGAACGGACGATCCGCCGAGCGCTTCAGCGTACGAAGCGAAGAGCAACACGTTTAGCTCCAAGCGTTTGTCCCCCGCAACTAGGTCCGGCGCGGGATATTCCGCGCGATCGATCCTGTAAACTAGCACGGGCCCCGTGCCGGATTGGCGCGGAGCCCGATCCACGTGCCCGTATCTCGTTACGCGTCCGCGAGTTCCGACTCGTCCACCCCGGAAACCAGGGCGCGAAGTTCCTTTGACGGCTTGAACACCGGCACGGGACGCGCGCTGACCTCCACGGGTGCCCCGGTGCGGGGATTGCGCGCCATCCGCGTTTTGCGCTGGCGGATTTTGAAGGTACCGAACCCGCGCACCTCGATGTTCTTCTGTTCCCTGAGTGCATCCTTGATCGCGTCGAGGAAGGAATCCACGACCCGCGCGCAGTCCTTCTTCGAGATCATTGGTCCCGAAGTCCGGGCGATTGCATCGGTGACGTGCTCGACCAGATCTGCCTTGGTCATCGACATCCTCTGCTTGAGGCGACGAGCTAAACCGCTAAGTGCCTAGAGTTTAGGCCTCGATGCGGCCCACTGTCAAGCGCTCTGGCTTTTTGCCACGTTCGACATGAACTCGTCGAACAGGCTCCGGGCGTCGTGCGGGCCGGGGGCGGCCTCAGGGTGATACTGCACGCCGAACACAGCCAGGGAGCGGTGTTTCAGCCCCTCGACCGACCCGTCATTGAGGTTCACATTTGTGACTTCCAGATCAGGCGCCCCGGGAATCCCGGCTTCCGTGCCCTCGACGGCGAAGCCGTGGTTCTGGGAGGTGATTAGCACGCGGCCCGTCGCAAGATCCTTGACCGGGTGATTACCGCCCCGATGCCCGTACGGCAGCTTGAACGTCTTTCCGCCGAACGTGAGGCCAAGGATCTGATGCCCAAGACATATCCCGAACACTGGCACGCCCTGCTCCGCAATCTCACGAACCGCCACCGGCGCATAGTCTACGGCCTCCGGGTCGCCCGGGCCGTTCGAAAGGAATACGCCGTCGGGCTTCATTGCGAGCACGTCCGAGGCGCTGGTCTTCGACGGCACCACGGTCGTTCGGCATCCCCGCTCAGCGAACAACCGCAGAATGTTGTGCTTGATTCCAAAGTCGTAGGCCACGATGTGGCGCGATGATCCGCCCTCACCCCAGGAATAGGCAGTTTTTGTCGAAACAACCGTCGCCAGATCGAGCCCAGCCATCGACGGGCAGGCGGCGAGTTGCTCCCGACAGGTAGAGTCGGGCTCAACTCCGGCTCCGATCGCGCCACGCATCACGCCCGCAGTTCTCAAGTGACGCGTTAGACGACGGGTGTCAACACCTTGCAATATTTGGATTTGAGCCTGCGCCAGATACGCAGCCAGGCTGCCAGTGGCACGCCAGTTAGAGTGCGACTGGGACAGTTCGCGTACCACGACTCCAGACACTTGGGGAGCCAACGACTCAGAGTCCTCGTCATTCGTGCCGTAGTTTCCGATCATTGGCGATGTCATCGCGACGATCTGGCCGCGATATGACGGATCAGTGAAGACTTCCTGATACCCGCTCATGTTCGTGGTAAACACCACTTCCGCTACGGCGGGAACACCCGCAGGCGCGTCGAGCTGACCACGAAAAAGGGTTCCATCCTCAAGGAGGAGGAACCCTGGATTCGGACGAAGTAGACTCACCGCGTCAGGGCTGCTTCTTGGTCGGGTCGGGCTGCTTTGCGCCAGTCGGAGGCGGGGTGGCCGGCGGTGTCGCCGGCGGTGTCGCCGGCGGCGCGGTTGGCAGCGCCTGGAGCGGCGAAAGCGGTGCGTCCCCTGCTCCGATCGGTGGCACCGCTGACGCCGGCGGTGTGCTGAACGACTGATCAAGCACTGACGTCGGGCCGCCGATTCGCGAGGAGAACATCTGCATGATGAACGCAATGAACAGGAAAATGCCCCCCGTCCACCACGTGAGCTTGGTGAGCAGGTTGCCGGCCTGATGTGCGCCGAACAGCGAATCTCCGGCGGAACCTCCACCGAAACTCGCGGCAAGGCCGCCGCCCTTTCCTGACTGCAGCAGAACCGCTGCCATCAGAACAAAAGCGTCGATCAGCAACACAGTCATCATGATCTTGACGAACATCCGCGAATCCCTTTGGAACGAAAGTGAGGTAAGCCTTGAAGAATACGCGACTTATCGCGCGATCTCAAGTGCGGGCGATTGCCGACCATGCCTCGGCGTCGAGGCTCGCCCCTCCCACGAGAACGCCGTCGATCTCGGCCTCCGCCAGCAGCGAGGCGGCGTTACCGCGATTGACGCTGCCGCCGTACAGGACCGGGACAGCTTCCGACCGGTCACCGGCAAGCGTACGCAACTCCTGCCGAATGGCCGAATGCACGGAATTCGCGTCAGCCGGGCTCGCCGTTTTCCCAGTCCCGATGGCCCAGACTGGCTCGTAGGCCACGAGGCACGACGCGACCTGCGCGATTTCGGCCTTGCCGAGCCCTTCGCGAAGTTGCCGCACCACGACAGCAATCGTGTCGCCGCGCTCACGCTCGGCGAGTGTCTCGCCAACGCAGAGCAGTGGCGTCAGCCCCGCACGAATTGCCGCCGCCACCTTGAGGCCGGCCTGTTCGTCAGTTTCGCCGAACACGTGACGTCGTTCCGAATGGCCTACGAGCGCGTACTTGGCCCCCGTGCCACGGGCGATAGTAGCCGAGTTTTCTCCGGTGAACGCGCCGTGATCTTCCCAATGAATGTTCTGCACACCGACTTTGATGTCAGTGCGGTCCTTGAGGGCCAAGCGCAGCGTATGCAGCGTAAGAGCCGACGGAAAGAAAATCACGGTACGATCCTGCGTTCGCGGATAGTACGCGAGGAACTGGCGCATGAACGCCTCGGCGTCGGCCGGGGCGTGATTCATCTTCCAGTTGGCCGCGAACACTGGATGCCTCATTCGGCACCACGCTTGTCGAGGCATTCGACCCCGGGGAGCAGCTTGCCCTCGAGAAACTCAAGCGCTGCCCCGCCGCCCGTGGACACGTGGCTCATCTTGTGCGCGAGCCCGGCGCGTTCGACGGCCGCCGCAGAATCCCCGCCGCCAACAATCGTCGTAGCGCCGGCTTCAGTCGCGTCCGCCATGGCTTGGGCAACAGCCAGAGTCCCTGCGTCAAACGGCGGCGTTTCGAACACTCCCATTGGTCCATTCCAGATGATTGTCTTTGCGGTAGAGATCGCGCGGGCGTAGGACTCACGCGTCGCCGCTCCAATATCGTACATCGCGACGTTCGCACCGATGGCGTCGCGTTTCACATTCCTCACAGTCTTCGGGGCATCGAGCGCGGCGGCCACGGTCGCATCGTGTGGCAAGGTCAGCCGAAACGCGGCCCGATCGATGAGTCCACGAGCAAGCTCAACGCGCTCGGGTTCGATGAGCGATTTCCCGGTCTCGAATCCCATGACTTTGTAGAACGTGCACGCCATTGCGCCGCCGACAAGCAGTCCATCCACTTTCGGCAGGAGCGCCTCGATGACGTCGATCTTGCCGGAGATTTTGCTGCCACCAAGTATTGCGATAAACGGACGGCGCGGCCCGTCGAGCGCTCCGCCCAGATACGTCAGCTCGCGCTCCATCAGGAGGCCGGCGACGGCGGGGCTCAGAAAAGCCGCGACGCCGGCAGTTGACGCGTGCGCACGGTGCGCCGCGCCAAAAGCATCATTGACGTAATAGTCTCCAAGTTTGGCGAAATCACGTGAGAGCGCCTGGTCATTCACTTCTTCACCAGGCAAGAACCGCGTGTTCTCCAGCAATAGAATTCCGCCGTCGACGAGCGCATTCGTGGCGGCCACCGCCGCAGTACCGGTGGTCTCCCCGCACCAGGCCACGGAAGCTCCGGTCAACGCTGCAACGACCGGAACAATCGGCTTCAGCGAGTACTTCGCGTCGATCTTCCCCTTCGGGCGGCCTAGATGCGAAACAAGGACGACCCGCGCTCCGCGCTCCCTCAGGAATGCGATTGTCGGCAGCGCCGCCCTGATGCGGGTATCGTCTGCGACCTCGGACCCCGCGAGCGGAACATTGAAGTCCACACGGACAAGCGCCCGGCGACCACGGATCTCACCGGGAGCCAGATCGCCGACGGTCTTCCGTTCCGTCACGGGAGCCTAGAGTCGCGCGCCGATGAACTGCATCAGATCCACGCAGCGGCAAGCGTAGCCCCATTCGTTGTCGTACCAGCCGGACACCTTCACCATCGTGCCATCAATGACGTTTGTGTTCTTCGAGTCCAGGATGCACGAATGCGGATTGCCGATGTAATCGCTCGAGACCAACTCCTCTTCGGTGTACTGGAGAATGCCCGTCAGCGCCCCATCCGCAGCTGCCTTGAACGCCGCGTTGACGTCCGCGATCGTCGTCGCCCTTTCGACCTCAACGGTGAGTTCGGTGAGCGACACGTCCGGCGTGGGCACCCGAATCGCGATGCCGTCGATCTTCCCCTTCACTTCCGGAATCACCAGCGCCGTTGCCTTCGCAGCCCCGGTCGTGGTCGGGATGATCGAAAGCGCGGCAGCGCGCGCCCGCCGCAGATCCTTGTGCGGAAGATCGAGGATACTCTGGTCATTCGTGTAACTGTGAATGGTGACCATCGACGCGTGGCGAAAACCAAACGCGTCGCGAATCACCTTCACCATCGGGACGAGGCAGTTCGTGGTGCACGAGGCGTTCGAGATGATATGGTGTGACTTGGCGTCGTACTTGCCCTGGTTGACCCCAAGGACAACGGTGAGGTCTTCGCCCTTGGCCGGCGCCGAAATGATCACCTTCTTCGCACCACCGACGATATGCTTGCGCGCATCGTCCGCCTTGGTGAAGCGGCCGGTGGATTCGAGTACGATGTCTACCCCGAGAGACTTCCACGCGAGTGCTGCCGGATCCTTCTCCTTGAACACCTGGATTCGGTCACCATCGATCGTGATGGCGTCATCCTCGGCGCTTACCGTCCCCTTGTACGCGCGGTGGACAGAATCGTACTTGAAAAGGTGTGCGAGAGTTTTCGTGTCGGTCAGATCGTTGACCGCAACAAAATCGATCGGGGCTGCAGATTCCTTGGCAGCGCGAATGACCTGCCGGCCAATGCGGCCAAATCCGTTGATGCCAACTCGGAGTGACATGCTGGTTTTAAGAAGGAAGAAGTTGTGAAAACAAAGGTAGAGAAGGTGGAGAAGCGGACCTTCAATCGGCCGCCGACCGGGCACGGCCAAACGTGACGTAGCTGACAATACGAGCGCCGGAGTCAAACACCGCCTGCGCGACGGCGTTAAGCGTCGAACCTGTGGTCAGTACATCATCCACGAGGACCACGTGCGCTCCGACGAGGCGCGATTGATCAACAGGCGCCGCGGCATTTGCGCTGAACGCATGATGAACGTTCGTTGAACGTTCTGATGGAGTCAACTGCGTTTGCGTAGGTGTGTTCCGTTCGCGGACGACGGCATCTTCCCAACACGGGATTTGCCAGTACACAGAGAGTTCCCGCGCAATGAGCGTCGCCTGGTTGTAACCTCGTTCTCGAAGCCGTCCGCGCGATAATGGAACCGGAATGAGGGCCGTGCGCTCTTCAAGAACGTCGCGAGGCCAGCTCAGGCGCGCCATTCGCGCAGCCATGCCACCGGCAACCGCTGTCCAGCCGTCGTACTTCAGTGCCCGTACTGCGGCGCTCGCGACCGGATCGGGTACCCAACAGACAGAGCGCGCCGCCCGCACGAAAGGCGGCAAGATCAGACAGTACGGGCACGTGGCCGCCCGGTTCGGATGGCCGCAGCGCTCACACCGCGGCGCCGAAAGTACCGGGAGTCGCGACCAGCACAGTTCGCACAGAATTCATTCTCCCATTTCCCGATCGCACGAGACGCAAACGCGCGGGAGAAGAAGGTCGAGAATCGCGGCCGCGGTCATCGACATGCCTCGAGCATGACCGTTCGATCCGGGCGCGCGCCGAACCATCGCTCGAAAGCCAGCGCGCCTTGTTCGACGAGCATGGGCATACCATCGCTGGCCCGCATGCCGTGCGCGCGACACGCATGCACCCATGGAGTCTCGCCCCGCCGATAGGCGAGGTCGAACACGGCTGCCGCAGAATCGAGCATGGCCGGGTCAACCGGGAGATCCTGGGAAGTCGCGCCGAGCGGCGTGGCGTTCACCACCAGATGCGCACCGCGAACCGCTCCCTCGAGGGACCATTCTGCGACGGCGATGCGCGAGTATCTCTCTGCCAGACGCTCCGCTCGAGCGCTCGTTCGTGCGTAGATCCGCGCGGTGGCGCCCTCCCACCGTTCAACTGCCGCCAGTACCGCGCTTGCGCCTCCACCCGCTCCAATCACAGCGACCGTGAACGGGCCGGCTGGAAACCCGACGGTCGCGCGCACCGCAGAATCGAACCCGCCCACATCCGTGTTATCACCGACGAGCGCGCCGTCCTCCGTCCAGAACGTGTTCACCGCCCCTGTTCTCCGCGCAACCGGACTCAGAGTTCCACAACACTCGGCAAACGCTTCCTTGTGCGGCACAGTGACGTTCCCGGCGCCGCGCGCTTCGGCGAGCAACCGCGCCATCGCGGCCAAGCCGTTCGAATCAACATCGATGGCCTCGTACCCGATCGAAAATCCAGCTGCCCGAATCGCTGCGTTCTGGAAACGTGGAGACAGCGAATGAGCCACGGGGTGCCCCAAGAGCACGAGACGACCCGGAAGGTCGGTCACGTCGCCCCCGACTCCCGCGCGATGCGATCCAAACTGCCCTCGATCAGCCGCTCAAGTTCGTCAGCGGTAGCTCGGTAGAGATCAAGGTCGCCGCCAAACGGGTCGGCAACAGAGTGTCCGTCAGCCGACGCGGCGGCATAGTCAGCCAGGAGATGCGTCTTCCCGTCCCCGCCGAGTACGAGCGTCCTCTCAACATGATGTCCACCCATTCCAAGCACTACGTCGGCCTCGGCGACGATCTCGCGGGCCAACGCCCGCGCTCGATGTGAGTTCAGGTCGAGTTTGCGCTCGAGTCCCACGAGTAGGGCACCGTCCGACGCCGGCGCACCATCCCACGCGCTTGTGCCCGCGCTCGAGAACGTCACCGACCGAAGCCCGCGGCGCTCAGCCGCCGTGCGCGCAATGCCTTCGGCCATCGCGCTCCGGCACGTATTTCCCGTGCATACGAAAAGCACATGCATGCTACTGATCACCTACCAGATTCGGCACCGCCGCCCGCAGTTGAGCTGCAGATATGGCGCCGGGACGGATGACTCTGGGAACCCGACCGGTGCAATCGACGACCGTCGAGGGTGGCGACGCGGCGAGTGTTCCCGCATCGAGCACCAGAAGCTTCCCGCCTGCCACCGCGTCAGCCCAGTGACTGACGATCTGGGCGGCGTTCTCGGCCGGAGGATGGCCCGGCTGGTTCGCGCTCGTTGACGTGATGGCGTCGCCGTAACTCGATATCAGGCGCTGAAGCGCTGGATGCGGCGTCCAGCGCACCGCCACGCCGCCCTCCGGCCCTCGCAGTTGGTCCGGCACCCGCCGTTCTCCTCCCGGAAGCACGAGCGTGAGCGGACCAGGCCAAAACCGTGCCGCCAGCAAGCCGGCAGCGTGGGTAAGCCGGAGGCCGAGCCGGTCGATCATCTCACTTGCCGTCACCAGGATGAGAAACGGTTTCCCGGGCCGGCGGTGCTTCATCGCCATTAGCGCCTCGACAGACGCCCGATCAATCGCTCCACCGAGTCCATAGACAGTCTCCGTCGGGTACGCGATCACTTGGTGAGCCTGCAAGTGAGCGATCGTGCCTGGAATCGCGGCATCCACTTCGGCAGGCGACCAGAACGGAACGGCGGAAACGCGGCCGATCACTCGTCGACCCCCTGCCACGCGTCGAGCAGAGCCAGGTCGCTTTCTTCAGTCACTTTCATAGCCCGCTCCGCACCGCGCACGATCACCACTTCAAGTCCGAGCGCCTCACAGAGTGACGCATCATCGGTTCCGTCCTGTCCAGTCGCGACGGCATGCTCGTGCGCCTGGATGATCATGTCGCGCGGGAATCCCTGAGGTGTTTGCGCACGCCAGAGACCGGCTCGGGTAACGGTCGCTGAAATGAGTCCATCGTCTCCTGCCGTCTTCAACGTATCCACCACCGGGAGCGCCGGCACCACGCCCCTTCCTGTCCGCATTTTGGCCACCACCCGCTCCACTGTCGCCGCGGTCGCGAGTGGTCGTGCGGCGTCATGAATCAGCACGTAGCGGCACGTTCCTGGCAGATCCTCGAGTCCATTCCGTACCGACTCGGCCCGTGTCGCTCCGCCCGGAGCGACCAACAGGCGTTCGGTATCGCTCTGGAAGAGCCACGGAGGCGGATCACCCGCGACTTGCTTCGGCAGCACACAAACGACCATGGCAACATCATCGCGCTGCTGGAACAACTGGACAGAATGGAGAAGCATGGGCTTCCCGGCGACCCAGCGAAACTGCTTCAGTTCGCCCGAACCACCGCCCACACGCGTGCCGGCGCCCGCTGCGACGATCACGACGCCAATGTCACGTACGACGTGCTTGGCAACGTCGGGTACGGCCGGCAGTTCAGCACTCACGACGCGATCACGCTGAAGACGTCCTGCACGGTATCCACTCCATGAACACGGAGGTTGCGCGGGGTTCGCGCGGGAACAGAGCGCTTGGAAACAAACGCGGACGTCATACCCATCTTCGCAGCCTCAGCCAATCGGCGTTCGACCTGCGACACCGGACGTACTTCTCCGCCCAATCCGATCTCGCCGACAAAAACAGCGTCTTGGTCGAGCGGCCGGTCGTGGACACTCGATGCCAGCGCAGCAGCTATAGCGAGGTCGCCGGCCGGTTCCTGTAACCGCGCGCCCCCAACAACGTTCAGGAAGACGTCCAGCGCGGAACACGTCAGCCCTGCCCGGCGTTCGAGCACGGCGAGCAGCATGGCGAGCCGCCTGGCGTCGAACCCGTTCGAAACACGTTGCGGGGTACCGAACCCGGCCTTCGCGGCGAGTGCCTGCACTTCAACCAGCAATGGTCGCGTGCCTTCGATGAGCGCGGTAACAGCGCTCCCGGAAGCTGTGGGCCCACCGCGGTGAGCGAGGAACAGCTCGGACGGATTCGCGACGGCAACCAGGCCGGCTTCCGTCATCCTGAATACGCCGATCTCGTCGACCGAACCGAACCGATTCTTCGTCGCGCGCAGCACGCGATGGTCGAGCGAACTTTCGCCCTCGAAATACAGAACCGTGTCGACGATGTGTTCGAGCGTTTTCGGACCTGCGATTCCACCCCCTTTCGTGACGTGGCCGATCAGGAGGACGGCGACGCCGCGTTCTTTCGCAAAACGCATCAAGCGAGCCGCACATTCACGCACCTGCCCCACATTTCCGGGCGCCCCTTCGAGATCGCCGGTAAAGACAGTCTGGATTGAATCGATGATCAGAACGGACGGCGGATGATGCGCCGTCGTCGCGAGGATTGTCTCGAGCGAAGTCTCGGCGAGCAACGATACCTGCGCAGCGTGTCCGCCCAGTCGATCGGCGCGCAACTTGACCTGCAGCGCCGACTCCTCGCCTGAGACGTAAAGCGTGGGCGCGCCCAGGCGCTCTAGTTCAGCGGCGACCTGAAGGAGAATCGTGCTCTTTCCGATTCCGGGTTCTCCGCCTACGAGGACCAGCGACCCGGGAACGATGCCCCCGCCAAGCACAAAGTCGAACTCAGCGATGCCGGTGCGGATTCGTGACGACTCTGCACCGGACACGTCGCCCACTCGCTGTGGCTCGACCACGCGCCCACCGGTTCCGAGCGCGGATGAGCCTCCGCGGCGGCGCGCAGCAGAACCTGCCACGGACGCCGCGACAGGCTCCTCAACCAGCGTGTTCCACTCGGCGCACGTGTCGCACCGGCCAGCCCACTTCGGGTGCTCGGCGCCACAATCCGTGCAGCGGTACACGGTCCTTGCCCGCGCAGCCATGCCGGTTACGCCGGCGGGCGAGCTGTCCAGTTCTCGAAGCGCGTGAACTGCTTTCGAAACGACAGGCGAACATCGCCGGTCGGCCCGTTGCGTTGCTTGCGCACAAGAACTTCGGCGAGGCCTTCAATCGGCACGCCGTCCCTGGTCTTGTTCGCGTTGCCGTGCTCGTCAACCGCGCGCTCGTACATCTCTTCACGATAAATGAACATCACCACGTCCGCGTCCTGCTCAATCGCTCCGGACTCACGAAGATCTGAGAGCTGCGGCTTGCGGTTGTCGCCTGTACGCTGCTCGGGCGCGCGGGAGAGTTGCGACAAGGCGACCACAGGGAGCGATAGCTCCTTAGCCAGAATCTTCAAGGATCTGGAGATCATACTGATCTCCTGCTGCCGGTTTTCGCTCGACGGGCCCTGAAGGAGCTGCAGATAGTCCACAATGACCATCTGGATGCCGTTCTGTGCCTTGAGCCGACGCGCGCGAGAACGAAGTTCGAGCAGCGTGAGGCCCGGCGTGTCGTCAATCCAGATTGGCGCCTGGCTGAGGAACGCGGCGGCCTTTGCCAGATTGGTATGGTCCTGCTGATTGAGGCGACCGGAACGAAGTTTCTGGGCATCAATGAATCCCTCGGAAGCGAGCATACGCTGCACGAGAGAATCCTTACTCATTTCCAGCGAGAATATCGCCGTCGGAACATTGCATTCGGCAGCAGCGTATTGCGCCACATTCAGCACAAAAGCGGTTTTGCCCATGGAGGGGCGTGCCGCGATGATCACCAGATCAGACGGCTGAAAGCCGAGCGTGATCGCGTCGAGGTCCTTGAACCCGCTTGGCACCCCAGTGAGAGGCCCGCCGTCCTTCAGCTGTTCGATTCGCTCCATCGCGGGCCAGAGCAGCTCCTTGAGGCGAACGAATCCTTCGCCGCCGCGCTGCTGGCTGACCTGGAAAACCTTGTGCTCGGCGAGGTCGATCAGCTCGTTCGCTTCGGACGGAGACTCGTGGGCTTCGACCACGATCTCCTGCGCAACCGTAATCAGGCGCCGGCGGAGCGCCTTTTCCCGGACGATTTGTGCGTGGTACTCGACGTTTGCGGCCGTCGGCACGTCATAGAGGAGAACACCGAGGTACTCCCGGCCACCGGCCGCCTGCAACGCGCTCTGGCGGTCGAGTTCTTCGGCCAGCGTAACCGGATCGACGACGGCGCCGTTTTGATGGAGCGCGAGCGCGGCGCGGAAAATCCGGCGATGCCCCTCGCGGTAGAACATCGACTCATCGAGGATTTCGACTGACCGCACCACGGCATCGGCGTCCTGCAGCATGGCTGACAGCACCGCTCGCTCAGCGTCTTCCGAATACGGAGGACGCCGATCACGCGACGTGTCACGCGACGCCAGAGGCGTTATCGAAAACTCTACGGGCGAGCTGGACATCTTCCCACGTCGGGCGCTTCCAGTTGGGGTTTCGCAGAAGCGCCGCGGGGTGGTAGGTCACGACCAGTGGCACCCCGTAAAACCGGTGAGTCTGCCCGCGTAATTTACTGAGTGGCAGCGAGGTCTGCAGAAGAGTCTGGGCCGCGAAGGTCCCGAGGGCAAGGATGACCCGAGGTTTGAGCAGGGCAAGCTGTTGCAGCAGATACGGGCTGCACGCCGCAATCTCGTCCGGCGCAGGATTCCGATTCCCCGGCGGACGGTGCTTGAGCACGTTGCAGATGAACACATCCTCGCGGCGGAACTTGATCGCATCGAGGATCTTTGTGAGGAGCTGACCTGCGGCGCCAACAAAGGGGCGCCCGGTTTCGTCCTCAGTAGCGCCAGGGGCCTCGCCGACGCAGACGAACTTCGCGTCGGGACTTCCTTCGCCCGGCACGGGGTTCGTAGCCGTCGCGTGGAGGCCGCACAGTTTGCACGCGGCGACCGCAGCCGCCAAGGCATCGAGCGAATCGATCTTGGCGGCAAAAGTCGCTCGGGCGGCGTCCGATACCGAGGCACCAATCGTGATTGGCCCGGATGGTTGTGGCGGCAGACGCGGGCCGGCCTTGGCCTCGGACGGGTGCGGCACCGGCGGCGGGGCACTAGTCGCCGGCTCTGGCTGCGCGTACCGGCCGGGGAATGCGTAACGTCCCGTCTCGACCGGCGGTGATGGCTCTGCCGGCGCTGATGCCCTTGCTCGAGGTGATGCTTTTACGGGCGCTCCGAGAAGCTTCATCGTGTCCTCAACGGTCAGTCCGTCGAGAACGAGATCCTGCTCACCGAGTTCCTTGCGCTGCTCCAGGTATTGCCTGAGGCGATCCTTAGCGTCCACTCAGCAGCCCCTCAACGCGGTCGAGAATTGCGTCGGCGACCGCGTCCTTGGTCATGAGCGGAAGCGCCGCTGTGACGCCGTCGGGCCCGATAATTGTGACGCGATTCGTGTCGGTGCCGAAGCCTGCTCCAGGCTCAGTAGCGTCATTGGCAACCACCAGATCCAGCTTCTTCGCCGTGCGCTTCGACTCGGCGTTGGCGAGCAGGTCGTCGGTTTCCAAAGCGAACCCGACCACGATGCAGTTCGCATTTCGAGCGTCCATCGTGCTCGCCAGAACGTCCGGAGTCGGCTCGAGATCAATCGCACCAGGGCCGGTCGGGCCTTTTTTGATCTTCGACGCAGGAACGCTCTTGGGGCGAAAATCGGCCGGTGCTGCTGCCATGACGAGCACATCGGCATTGGCGAGCGCGGATCGAACCGCACCCGCCAGTTCCTCGGTCGTGCCTACGCGTACCACGTCACAACCGTCCGGCAGCGGAACAGAGATTGCGCCTGCAATGAGCGTCACGTGGGCACCCCGGCGAAGGGCTGCCCGCGCGACCGCGGTTCCCATCTTGCCGCTCGAGTGATTCGAGATGAAACGCACCGGGTCGATTGGCTCGCGCGTCGCGCCAGCTGTTACGACGACCCGCAGTCCTCCCAGAGCGGACCCCGTTCCGAGCAGTGCCGCGGCGGCGGCCAGTATCTCGTCTGGTTCGCGCATCCGGCCGGGCCCCGAGCCTTCGTCCGGTGAGGCCAGCGCCCCGCTTGCCGGGTCGACCACGACATACCCCAGCGAACGGAGGCGCGAAACGTTTGTGATGGTCTGCTGATGCGCCCACATCCGATCGTTCATCGCCGGAGCGAGCAGGACCGGAGCGTCGGTTGCGAGCAGGCAGGCCGTGAGGAGGTCGTCGGCACGCCCTGCTGCGGCTCTAGCAATGAAATCGGCGGTCGCCGGTGCCACAATGATCAACTCGTTTTGTCGCGCGAGCGCGATATGATCGAGAGCGTGGCCCTCAGCAACCAGCTCGGTGTGAACAGGCCGGCCAGTCAGCGCCTCGAACGTCAGGCCTCCAACGAAATCCCGGGCCGATCTCGTCATCACCACGTCGACGAGCGCGCCCTGTTGCGCGAGCGCACGCGCGAGAGACACCGTCTTGTAGCTCGCTATCCCCCCAGTAACTCCCAGGAGAACGCGCCGTCCGTCGAACGGCCGCATCGCGAGGCTCGCGGTCTTTCCAGGGGAGGCCGGCGGTACGTGCCCTACTCGCTCGGGCGGCGGCGCGGAACGACGCGATATTCGATGTCGCCGCTCGACAAGTCCTCGAGCGCCCGCGTGGTCAACTTCTTTTCGCCGATCGCAGACCGATCGCGAGGAAATTCGTTCAGCACGCGGGAAAATTTCGCGGCGACCAGTACCGCGAGGTACTTGTTGGCCGCATGAGCCGTGGCTTCGGCGGGAGTAAAAACGCGCATGGTTCGGATCCGATCAAGGTGAATGGCTATTCAATCTACAACTGGTAACTGGCAATCTGTTCTTCGAGGCGTTCGAGGAGCCCCGACACCTGGGCGTCCAGAGCGTGCACCCGACTCCGATTCAGGCCCTCAACGTCAATAATGGCAGAGACCTGACCTACTGCCGTGTCGAGGTCATCGTTCACAACCACATGGTGATAGCGCTCGACCTGCTTCAGCTCTGCGTGGGCATTCCGGAGTCGCTCCGCCAGCTGGGCGTCTGTCTCGGTCTTGCGCTGCCTGAGGCGCTCCACCAAGGCGTCGACAGAGGGAGGAAGCACAAAAATGAGCACCGAATCGGTGAAACTCGATGCGAACTGCGCCGCTCCCTGCACGTCGATGTCCATGAGGACGTGCCGGCCAGTGCTGAGTACCTGGCTGACCTCGCTGCGAAGGGTTCCGTAATGCTTGCCGTGCACGAGCGCCCACTCGGCGAACTCCCCCGCATCCTTGCGCCGGAGAAACTCGTCTTCTGCCAGGAAGTGATAGTCCACGCCGTTTGTCTCGCCGGGGCGCGCAGCCCGGGTGGTACACGACACCGAGTAGCCGACGTCGTCGCGCTGACCCATCAGGCGACGCGCGATCGTCGTCTTCCCGACCCCAGATGGGGCCGAGAGCACGACCGGGAAGCTGGTCATTCGAGGTTCTCCACCTGCTCGCGGATCCGCTCGAGTTCTTCTTTCAGCGACACAACTTCGGCCTGCATTGACGCGTCGTTACCCTTGCTGCCGACGGTATTGGCCTCGCGCAAGAGTTCCTGCAGCAGAAATCCGAGCCGCTTGCCCACGCCTGCATGGCCGGGAGCGGCAAGCGTTTCGCGGAACGCGGTGAGGTGGGCACGGAACCGGTCAATCTCCTCGCCAACATCCAGACGCTCTGCAATCAACGCTACTTCCTGGGCAAGCCGCTGTTCATCCAACACGCGACCTTCGAGGAGCGCGGTCACGTTCTCGCGCAACTTGTCCCGGTGCGCCACCACGCGCTCCGGGGCTCGCACCGCGATCCGGTTCAGCGTCGCCTCGAGCAACGCCAACCGATCGCGGACGATTCCGGCCAACTTCTCACCTTCGGCCTCGCGAGCAGCCAACAATGCCGTGGTCGCAGCGGCGACAATCGCTACCAGCTCGTCAGCGCTCCCTTGCTGTTCGTCCTCCGGGCTGGCCGTGCGGATGACATCGGGCATGCGCAGAACTGTTGCCACGTCGACAGCGCCGCCCAACGAATGCCGCTTCTGAAGCTCCGAAAGCACGGCCGCGCGTTCGGCGAAGGCCGCCTCGTCGATCAGCGAGCGCGCGCCGCCTGCCTGCTCTATGCGGCCGCTCACGGTCACGTGCCCACGAGACACGCGCTGACGCACGGCTTCGCGGACCTCGGCTTCCCAACGCGCCAGCTGCGACGGCAGCTTGATGCTTGGATTGAAAAACCGATGATTCACCGAGCGAAGTTCGACGCTGACGCGGGCTGACCCGACGAGTCCGTCGGCTGCCCCGAAACCGGTCATGCTGCGTATCATAAGAAGCCGCGTAAGTTACTGCAGCATAACGCTTTTGTAAAGCAGCGACGCCCTAATTCCAGAACTGCCACCGAATGCCGTAAACGCTGGCAATCTTCGGCATTACGTAGCCTGGGAAGGTCTCGTAGTTGAGCCCTACCATGTTCCGGTAATCCCACGAAATGACGGCGCTGGCGATGCGAATCTCGAGCAACGTCCCGAAGACGCTGTACGCTTTGCTTACTTGGCCGATGGGGTCCGTGCCGTTCGGCACGAACAGGCGACTACGGAATTCGTGGTTGAGGGCAGCCATCACCTCGAACGTCGAGTTCGGAAACCGTTCGCGAAAGTCGGACGCAAACCAGAACTTCGTGCGGACCTCAGTCTGAGGGCGAAACGGCGTTGCAGCGTCCCACTGTACCACGTTTGTTTGCACATTCCAGTTGCGCCACACGGGCCCGCCGGCGGAGACGGTCAGGGCACTCCCCTTGGGGATATCCACTGCCTGAGCGGCCGAATCGAACTCAACCGGCCCGCTCACGCGGCCAGCATCAACCCTTCGGACGCCGCCACCGATCCAACGGCCACGGACACGAACTGATGCGTCGATCGATGACGCCATGCGAGTAGCGCTGGCACCGGACGGCTTGTACGTGCCCGTGGTAGCCGCAACTCGAAACCAATTTCGGGGAGCTGCCTGAGCGCGAACATCCCAGACCGACTCACCGGAGAATCGCTTCCCCGCTGACGCGGACACCGAGGCCTTGGGTACGACAAACTCGGCGCGACCAAGAGGCGCAACGTCTGTGGTACCGCCGAGGGATCGGACGCGCGTGACCGCATTGAGCCGAAGCCGGCCGCGGTTCACGCCGGCCTGCGCCACGTACTGCGCCTGCGATGCCGTTGTATCCCCCGAATCGGCGGCTACTCCGCTTACGCCAGCTGGCTGCTTGAGCGCTGAACCAAGCGTCGCGGCGACGAACTGGGCCCACGCACCTGGGCTCTGCGGGTTCTTCCACCCGATTCGTAGGTACGACGTCGATGTCGAGCCCTCATATGCCGGAAGAGCGTTTCCGTTGGGCGAATCGGTGAGGAGGAAACGGGCACCGACATTTCGCTTTAATCCCTGGCGCAGCACCGTGCCGTCGACACTCCATGAACCGCCGGCCCAGCCAATCCGTCCCATCGCTCCAAGCGCGTCGCCGTCCAGTCCCGGCACGGAAATCGTACTTACCTGCTGCGCCGCGAGTTGAATGACGGCGCCGTTGGACGCTCGGCGTCCGAAATATCCGCGGAAGAGGTTGAGATTCTCGCTACCGGTGAGAACGTCCGTGCGCGTTGACGGCGTCGTGCGGTCGACTCGCCACGTCACCGCATGCACGCGTAACTCGCCGGCGGCTTCCTCAAGCGAGATTTCTTCGAGTGCCCAGACCGGGATGAGCGCGTAGTCGGTTACCCCCGCGTTTCGAATCGTCATCTCTTCCCGTTCGATACCGTCGAGAAATATCCGCACCCCAGCCGGGTCCCCGTGCCACGCGACTATCGACGGCGCGAGCAGGAAGCCGGTTGTCATCAGGGTCACCCCTGGAACGTGGCTGAGCAACTCACCAAGCGTGAGCGCTCCGGCCGCGAAAAGCTCATCGCGGTTCCAGTGCGACGCTCCATTGCGGGCGCTGATCACGAGCGGCACAGGCGGCGCGGCCAGCGGCGCCTTGATCGTGTCCGCCTCGGTCAACGGGCGTCGGCCGGTCACAGCCGTATCGCCCGCTGTTGAGTCCGCTGGTGGCCGTGCGGGAGGTGCCTGTTGCGCCGCGATCGGCGCGCCGACGATGCCGGCCGCCAACGCGAGCGATCCGACGAGACGGATCAGCGTGCACGCCCCCGCACAAACTCCACCAGCGTGCGTACAGGCACTCCGGTCGGGCCGCGGCCGATCGTTCCGAGATCCGTTTCCGTGTATGCCGTGCCTGCGATGTCGAGGTGCGCCCACGGTGCTCCCTCGATAAAATCTGCGAGGAACATGGCTGCCGTGATCGATCCGGCGCCACGTCCGCCGATGTTCTTGATGTCCGCAACGTCGGACTTCAACTGATCTCGGTATTCAGGCCAGGCCGGCAGTTGCCAGCTTGGCTCACCAGCGCGCTGCCCTGCGGCAAGTAGTTCATCGACCACCTTAGAGTCGGTGCCCAACACGCCGGTCGCGGTGTGCCCCAAAGCCACGACGACCGCACCAGTAAGCGTGGCGGCATCGACCATCGCTTGCGGTTTGAACGTGCGCGCGGCGTAGCTGAGTACGTCTGCGAGCACGAGTCGGCCTTCCGCATCGGTGTTGATGATCTCGATAGTCTTGCCGTTGTAGGCCTTCACGACGTCGCCGGGGTTCATCGCTGTTCCGCTCGGCATGTTCGTCGTGGATCCGATGAGGCAGACCACATTGATGGGCAGTTTCATCCGGGCAATCGCCTCCATTGCACCGATCACGCCAGCTGCGCCACTCATGTCGAACTTCATCTGTTCCATTGAAGCAGCAGGCTTGATGGAAATGCCGCCCGAGTCGAAACAGAGCCCCTTCCCCACGAGGCACACGGGCCGTTCACTTCGCTTTCCGCCCTTGTATTCGATGACGATGAGTTTCGGATCCTGCGGCGTTCCCTGTGCCACCGCGAGAAACGAGTTCATCCCCATCGCCTGCATTTCCTTCCGGCCCCTCACAACGCAGCGCAACTTGTGGCGCTTGGCAATGTCGCGCGCTGTTGCGGCCAAAAACTCCGGCGTGCACAGATTGCCCGGCATCATGGCCAGCGTTCGCGCGATCTGTTGACCTGCGGCAATCGCCCGGCCGGCGGAGAGCGCCGCCTTTGCCGCGGCATCTGCCGCTGGTACCACGAACGCAATCGACGCCAACGTCGCGTTCCGCTCTGATTCCGGCGGCAGCGTCCGGAGTGCCGTGTATTCCCAGGCACCCAGTGATCCACCCGCGATGGCGCTCTCCAGCATGCTGCCGTCGGACCCCGAAAACCAGAATGCAGCGCTCCCAACACCCATTGCGTTGGCGCGCCGGCCAACTATGGCGGCGGCGCGACCTACGGACGCCGGTGTCAGTGCCGGCCCAACCCCGACGAGGAGAACGCGTTCAGGCCCCCTGCCGCTCGCATAGAGAAGCAGCGTTTCGTCCTTGTTTCCCTTGAAGTCCTTTGCGCGCCGGGCGCGTGTGATCTCTCCACCCGTGGCGCGGTCAAGACGCGCCAGAGCGCGAGGCATCGCCTTGCCTGACTGAAGCGCGACACCGATGAGCGGAACGGGAATCGTTGCGGGGTCGCCGGCGCGGATTGAGGACAACAGGCTCATGCGGTGCCTCGCATTCCTGCGATCACAACATCTCCGAATTTCGACGTGGAAACCTCGGTGGAGCCAGGCATCTGCCGCGCCAAATCGTACGTCACTGTCTTGGACGCGATTGCCTTCTCCACGCCCGCCACAATCAGATCCGCGGCTTCCTGCCATCCCATCTGCTCAAACATCATCACGCCCGAGAGGATGACGCTTCCCGGATTGATCTTGTCGAGTCCGGCATACTTGGGCGCCGTACCGTGCGTTGCCTCGAACACGGCTGCTTCGTCACCGACGTTGCCTCCCGGCGCGATCCCCAGTCCGCCCACCTGAGCGGCGGCTGCATCGCTCACGTAGTCGCCATTCAGATTTGGTGTCGCGATGACGTCGTACTCCTCCGGCCGGAGCAGCAGTTGCTGGAACATGGAGTCGGCGATCCGGTCCTTGATGATGACGCCGTCGGCGCGTGCCGCTCCGCCCGCTTTGGCGAGATCGGCTTCAGCCACTACCATATCCTTGAACTCGTCGCGCGCGATCTCGTAGCCCCAGTCCTTGAAGCCGCCTTCAGTGAACTTCATGATGTTGCCTTTGTGCATGAGCGTGACGGACTTCCGACCACGCCGAATGGCATACTCGATTGCCATCTTCACCAGGCGCTTCGACCCAAAAGGCGACATTGGCTTGATACCGATGGCCGAGCCCTCACGAATGCTCTTCTTGAACTCAGTCACGATAAACGCCCGAAGTTTCTCGGCTTCCGGCGAACCGGCCTTGAACTCGATACCCGAGTAGACGTCTTCGATGTTCTCGCGAAAGATCACGATGTTCAGCTTTTCCGGCGCCTTCATGGGCGCACCGACACCCGTGAAGTAGCGGACCGGTCGAATGCACGCGTAGAGGTCGAGTTCCTGGCGGAGCGCAACATTCAGCGAACGAATGCCACCGCCGACCGGAGTTGTCAGCGGACCCTTGATCGCAATTTTGAATTCTCGAACGGCATCGAGCGTCTCAGCCGGCATCCACTCACCGGTCGCATTGAAGGCCTTCTCGCCTGCGAGAACTTCCATCCACGCGACTTTTCGCTTGCCGGCGTATGAGATCTCGACGGCGGCGTCGAACACGCGAACCGACGCTCGCCAGATATCCGCGCCCGTACCATCACCTTCGATGAACGGAATGATCGGCCGATCCGGCACTTCAAACTTGCCGCCAGACGCCTGAATTCGGTCGCCGCCACTGGGAACGGTCGCGTGCTTGTACTTAGTCACCGGTACCTCTGCCTTGGGAGTCGTTCGAAGTGAATAAGCTAGGACTGCGTTTCGAGGGCAGCAACGAAATGCGGACTGCTTCTACGCCTGCGTGCTCCGGTACCATTGCTGCGCCGCAGCAACACCCGAACCGGCCACGATCGGAATCCCCGCATCAGCCATCGTCATTTCTGTACCCGCGAGCGCGCCGAGCAGCATCAAGGGGTTCAGATCGCCGAGGTGGCCAATTCGGAACACTTTTCCGCGAAGTTTGCCGAGCCCGGCGCCAAGCGCGAGGTCGTAGCGACGGAAGGCGATATCGCGCACCCGTTCGGCGTCGGCGCCGTCCGGCACCACTACAGCCGTGACGGTGTCGGATTGGCACGCAGGATCCTTGGCGCACGCATGGAGACCCCACGCACGAACCGCGAGGCGTACGCCCTCGGCCAGCCGACGGTGCCGCGCGATTACAGCCGGCATGCCCTCTTCCAGCAGCATGTCGAGCGCCTCCCGCAGGCCATACAGATGGGAAAGGGCCGGAGTGTACGGGAAGTATCCGTCGCCGTTGAGCTTGATATGATCGCGCAGGTCGAAGAACGCCCGCGGCGATTTTGCTTTTGGAATGGCAGCTAGTCCTTTCGGCCCAACGCACAGAAGCCCAAGTCCGGCCGGCATCATGAACCCCTTCTGCGATCCTGAGATCGCGAAGTCCACGCCCCATTTATCGAGTTGAAAGTCGAGGCTCGCAACGGAACTGACTCCATCGACCATCAACATTGCTTCGTGGCCCGCGGCATTCATGGCCGCGCGCACAGCGGCCATGTCGCTCGTCACGCCGGTCGCCGTCTCATTGTGCACAACCAGCACGGCTTTGATTTCACCAGCCGTGTCTTGTTTGAGACGCTCCTCGATGGTTCCGGCCGGAACCGCATCGCCCCATTCAACTTCGATCACCTCCACCTGCATACCCATGCGCTGGGCTGTATCGATGAAGAGATGACTGAACATTCCGTGCCGGACGGCGAGTACGCGATCGCCCGGCGAGAGTGCGTTCACGATCGCCGTTTCCCACATCGCGGTGCCCGACGCCGGGAAAATGAACGCCTGCCCCTTCGTTGATCCGAAAATCTTCGGCAGATCGGCGAATATGCCCAACGTCAGCGCCGGAAAGGAAGACGAGCGATGGTCTTCCTGCGCGCGATGCATGGCGCGCAGAATCCGATCCGGGACGTTGGTCGGGCCTGGGACGAAAAGGGAGTTTCTGCCGGACATAGGGGTGATTTGCAAGGAGGGCTGGCGATCAGTGAGGAGTACGGGCGGCAGTCGAGCGAATAACGGCCCTATCGATCGAGCCGTTCGCACGACCGGCGAGAGGGCGGCGCGATCATAGCAGCGATCGAAGGCGACTGAGCTTCTCGACGGCCCGTTCAAGGGTCGCGCGTTGTTTGCAGAACGCGAAGCGGACGTACTTTTTGCCTTCCGGCGCATCGGGTCGGAAGAAACTCGAACCCGGGACAGTGGCCACGCCGACTTCGCGCGCCATCCACTTCGCAAACGTCACGTCGTCATCTGTGCTGAGACCAGAGAAATCGGCGAAGAAATAGTACGCGCCGGCCGGTTGAGCGAACTTGAATCCGGCTTCGCGGAGCGGAGCCCCCAAGTAGTCGCGGCGCTCGCGGTAGTCGTCGGACAGTTTCTGATAGTACGCATCGTCGAACCCATATCCGATGGCCGCCGCATCCTGAAGCGGCGCCGGGGCACCGACCGTCAGAAAGTCGTGGACCTTTCTAATGGCCGAACTCCGCTCGGGGCTGGCGATTGCGTATCCAAGCCGCCAGCCGGTGATGCTGAATGTCTTCGACAAACTGGAAATGGTCACCGTCCGATCCGCCATGCCGGGCAGCGTCGCGATGGGAATGTGCTCACCCTCGAAAACGATGTATTCGTACGGATCATCGGTAACGACGATCAGGTCGCGCTCGATGGCGATGTCGGCAATCGTCTGCATCTCGGCGCGCGAAAACACGTGTCCGCTCGGATTATGCGGCGAGTTGAGAACGATCGCGCGCGTCTTCGGCGTAATCGCTGCACGGAGGAGGTCGGGGTCGAAATGCCAATCTGGAGCAACCAGCGACACAAAGACCGGCTTGGCCTCGCACAGAATCGCGTCGGGACCGTAGTTCTCGTAGAACGGCTCGAAGATGATCACTTCGTCGCCTGGATCGAAGAGTGCCAGAAACACAGCGGCCGTCGCCTCAGTGGCCCCGCAGGCCACGGTTATCTCCCGTTCTGGATCGACCGTCATGCCGTAGCGTCGCGCATACTTGCCGACAATCGCGTCGCGAAGAGGCTTTGACCCCCACGTCACGGCGTATTGGTTTATGTCGCCACGAATCGCAGCACACGCCGCGTCCTTCATCGTGTCGGGCATTGGGAAATCGGGGAATCCCTGCGACAAGTTGACGGCGCCGTATTGGTTGGCGACGCGCGTCATCTCGCGGATGACAGATTCCGAAAACGTGTGGGTACGGCGTGCGTTTGGCATAAGTACCCGGGGCGGGAATCGAACCCGCAAGGCCTGTAAGGGCCGGGGGATTTTGAGTCCCCTGCGTCTGCCAGTTCCGCCACCCGGGTAGACAGCGTGTACGCAGAGTGATGCGCGACGCGCCGCAGCCAGCGGAAGCTAGCAACGGCGCGCAGGTACAGCCAGCAACGGACTCGGCCTATTTCCGGCCGAACGCCTCATCGGTCGGAGGCGGTGGCCGCCGCGCGGAACTGTCGTTCGGGGGCGGGCCCCGGCGTCCGAGTGCACCAGGCTGCGGCGGACGGTTCGGGCTTCCGCTGGGCGGACCACCGGCCGGACCACCGCGGCCAGCACGACCGCCTGCGGCGCGCATCGCTTCCATTCGTTGGCGGAGTTGTTCTTCGAGCCCGATGTATGATGCCCGTTGAAGCGGGCTCAGCACTCCAGCAAGATCGCGCTGCTCCTGCTCCAGCAGATCGATACGCTGTCGCTGCGCCGTCAGCATTCGGTCGAGGAGACTGGCCACCCGGGTCTGGTCCGATGAGTCGGCGCGCACGATCTCTTCACGGAGGGACATCCGGATGTCGCGTTCCTGATCAAGCAACACCCGCCGACGCCCGGAATACCGTGCATTGATTTCACGTACCTTCAGCATCTGCTCGTCTGACGCACCGAGCCCGTTCTGCATCACCTGCCCCAGGCGCTGCTGCACCTGCTGTTCGAGCATGGCGCGGTTGCGCTGCATCGAGTCAGGGCGTTGCTGCCCCACCCGCCCACCGCGTCGCCCCTGGCCGCGAACCGGAGGGTCCTGCGCCATCGCAACCGCCGAGGCCATGGCACTGGCACCGACTAGAGCCGCGATCATCATTATGCGCTTCATGATTCTCTCCCAGTATCCTGATCCGAGCCCGACGGATTGATGACTTTCGCCATCGTCTCCGGATCGGGCAACACGGTTCCCTCAATGCGCTCCAGCGAGGCCAACAACGACTCGAGCTGAGCGTCGGTCAGGTCCGAGAGGCTCACGCCGAATCCCATTGCGGGCGCGCCACCACCAATCGGATCTGTCGACGCGGCGGTCGTCCCAGCCGCCGCCCCAGTCACGGGCACCGACGATACCAACCCCTTGCCGCCTCCGGTGGGTGCGAGAGCCAAAGAGTCGATCGACGACAGGCCGAGATCCAGGGCGGGTTGATCGCGAACGAGCAGAACAGCGGCGGCACCGGTAATCATCAGCGTCAGCCCGGCCGCCACACGCCACAGCGGCTGCCTGTGAAAGGGTACGCCAGCGCGCGCCGGCCGACGGGTCGGGAGCCCCGCTACGATCGTCGACACATCCACCGGTGCCACGTCGTACGCGCGGGCGACCTCTCGCAGCAGCCGCAGTTCGGCCGCGCATTCGCCACACGTCTCGATATGCGATTCAACTCGCGCCTGATCGAGCGGCGCAAGTCGACCACGCGCAAACAGCGGGAGCAGGTCCCGAGTTTCGCCATCCGGGCAATCACGCATCATCACCGATAATCTCCTTGATCGACCGCATCGCATTGTGGTAGTGAACCCGGCATGCGCCTTCGGTACTCCCGACTACCTTCGCGATATCACCGTACGCCATCCCTTCTGTGACGCGAAGCAGAAACACTTCGCGCTGCATCGGCGACAGCGAGTCCACTGCCCTCCGCACCCGCTGCGCCGTTTCATCGGCCACCATGGCGTCGAGCGCATCGTACGCCTGCACCGCGTGCCCTTCCTCGAGCTCAACCGCCACGCCCTGCCGTCGTTCTGCCCGCATCCGGTCGAGGATCAACCGTTTCATGATCGTAAAAAGCCACGTTCGTAGCGCCGAATCTGCGCGAAACGAGTCAATCGAATTGAACGCCCGCACGAACGTATCCTGCACCAGCTCATCCACCCGCTCCCGCACGCCCGAGCTTGCTGCAAAGCGCGCGAGCGCCGTAGCGTGCCGCTCGACGAGCATTGTCGCCGCCAGCTGGTCGCCGCCCTTCCATCGAGCTATGAGGGCGGCATCCACCGCCCGTTCATCCTTGATCACTGGCGACACGGTTCTGCGCTTACCCCATTAGACGGCAACCCGCCGCCTTCGTTAGTGTTGACCAGCCCCTCGCCTTCGGCAGGCCATTCTGACCCTGGTTCCAGAACTCATTGCGCATCGCGGCGCGTCCCGAGAACGCCCGGAGAATACCCTGGCGGCATTCGACCGCGCGGCTGAACTGGCGGCCGACGCCGTCGAGCTGGACGTGCACCTGTCGGCAGACGGCCACCTGGTGGTCCACCACGATCGAGTCGTGGCCGGCGGCAGCCAGAAGATGGCCATCAGCTCTATGACGCTCGCCGAGCTCCGAGAGTATCAGGTGGGCGGCGAAGCGATCCCCACGCTAGCCGACGTCATCGCACGCGTGGGCAGGCGATTGAGAATCTACTGCGAGTTGAAAGGACCGGGCACTGCCGAGAGCGCGGTCAGCGCGCTGGCTCCGCTTGGGGAAGCTGCCGCCGTGCACTCATTCGACCACAGACTGATAGCGGCGGCGCGATTGGCCGCACCAGATGTTCCGAGAGGAGTGCTTGAATCCAGCTACCACATCGACGCGTGCTTCCCTCTTAGAGCGGTCGCTGGCCGCGATCTATGGCAGCACGAGGCGTCCATCGACTCCGCGCTGGTGGCCAAAGTGCATGCCTGCGGCGGCCGAGTGATTGCGTGGACCGTGAACGACGCCGATCGCGCGATCGAACTCGCGGCATTGGGGGTGGATGGAGTCTGCACTGACGATGTGGCCGCACTCGCTGCGCGCTACCGCCAGTTGCCTACTTAGCCGGCTCAGCAGGCTCGCCAGGGGCCCCAGACTCAGCCGGCTCGGCCGATTCGCGTTCTTCGGCCGGCGCTGCCGGATTTGCCGCCGCTGGCGGACTGTCCCCGCGGTGCCGTGCAAGTTCCGCTTCCAGGCGGCTGGCCGCCGCCTCGTGGCCGGAGAGCGTGCCATCAAGGCGCTCAAGCGTGGCGGTCTCCAACTCGCGCCCGTCGCGGCGCGCACGGTGCACCGCATACCCCAACGCCTGAGCCGCTGCGTCGGCAGACTGACGAACGCGGAATATATCAATCCGCACCTTGCCTTCGTCAATGGCGCCTCGCGCCGCGGTTCCGGCGTTTTTGATCTCGGACTTGAGCTTGTTTAGAATGCTCATGACGGCCTCCTATTGCGCCACTACGCACATGATCCGTCGCGAGTTTCCGAATATCCATACCCATACAACGAAAAAACCCCCGCTAAAAGCGAGGGTTCAATCGTGTAAATCGTGCGCAGCGTTAGGCAGCGGTGACCACTTCGGGGTAAACGCTCACCTTGAAGCGACGCTTGTTCTTGTGTTCGAACTTCACGAACCCGTCAATGAGAGCAAAGATCGTGTAGTCCGTTCCAAGCCCGACGTTCGTACCCGGATGCCATTTCGTTCCGCACTGGCGCAGGATGATGTTTCCCGCGCGCACGCGCTCGCCGCCAAATTTCTTGATTCCACGGTATTTCGGATTCGAGTCGCGCCCGTTGCGGGACGAGCCGACTCCCTTTTTATGTGCCATTTGAGTGCCTGAGTTCGATTACGGAGCGATCAGCCGATCGAGACTTCGCTGATGCGTACTTCGGTAAACGCCTGCCGGTGCCCCTGCTTCTTTGCGTAGTTCTTGCGCTTGCGGAACTTGAAGACGACGATTTTCTCGCCGAGCCCGTGCTTGACGATTTCGGCCGTCACCTTGGCGCCTTTGAGCAGCGGTGTTCCGGCCTTCACGTCCTTGCCGTCAGAGCCGAGGAGCACCGTGGTGAACTCAACGGTGGTGCCCGCGTCGCCGACGAGCGTCGGTACGCGCAGGGTGACGCCCTTTTCGGCGCGGTACTGCTTGCCGCCGGTCTTGAAGATTGCGTATGACATCGCTTGGAGCAGAAGAAGACGTGTAATTCAGTAGCCTAAAATTATATCACGTTTGAGGTTGGGGGTCAACCTCGAGGTACTGCCAAAGTTCTACGCCACCGCGTACTGCTGGGTGACGTCCCGGCCGGCTCCCTTCACGACGAGCTTGAACTCGTCTGGCCGCAGGAGCGGGTCATCTCGCATCTCAATGCGGAAGCCCAACCCCTTCTCCAGCTTGGACATGAGGTCCTTCTCATTCTCAAGCACGTAGAGCGCCGTGTCCGGGTGAACCTTCACTATGAGGTTGTCCTTTCGACCATCAACCGCGACCCGCTTGACGGAACGCTCCATCCGGCGAACGATCGTCTCAGGAGTGAATACCCGACCGGTGCCGTGACACGTTTGGCAAGCTTCGGTCATACTCTGCAGGTGGCTCTGGCGCACACGCTGGCGCGTCATCTCAATCAGTCCGAGGTCACTGACGCCAAATGCCTTGGTGCGCGCACGATCCCGCCCGAGGTGCGTCCGAAGTTCCTGGAGCAACTTGTCGCGGCCGCTTCGTGTTTCCATGTCGATGAAATCGCAAACGATGATTCCACCGACGTCGCGGAGTCGGAGTTGTCTCGCGATTTCGCGCGCCGCCTCGGTGTTCGTGCGCATGATCGTCTTTTCGGGGTCCTTCTTGCCCGTGTATCGACCCGAGTTGACGTCGATAGAAACAAGCGCTTCGGTCGGCTCAATGATCAGGTAGCCGCCGGAGGGCAAGTCACAGCGCCGCTTGAACAGATCGCGAATCTCGGGCTCGATCTCCGCCTTGTCGAACAGTGGAATCTTGTCCTCGTGCAGTACGACGCGATCGATGAGTTCGGGCGCGATTCCCTTGAGGTACTCAACAATCTCATTGTAGATCTGCCGCGAATCGACCGTCAACTTGTCAACCTTCGCGCTGAACAGATCGCGAATGATTCCGCGGGTCAGCGATGTCTCGCGGTGCAACAGCTTGGGCGCCGCACCGACGAATTTCTGCTTCTTGTTGATCTTCGCCCACTGACCTACGAGCGTGTTGATTTCGCGGCTGAACGTCTCCTGTGTCACGTCTTCGCCGACGGTTCGCACGATGACGCCACCTGCGCCCTTGGGAACGACTTTCTTCACCTGTTCCCGCAGCCGCTGTCGCTCAGCCCGTTCACCGATCTTTCGGCTTACGCCAACTCGCGATGCGAATGGCATGAACACCAGGAACCGACCGGCGAGCGACACCTGCGCCGTGACGCGCGGCCCCTTGGTGGATATTGGTTCCTTGGAAACCTGCACGATGATCGACTGCCCACGTTTCAGAACATCCTGAATCTGCGGCGGTTCCGGCCGCCCGCGGCGACCACCGCGGCCCTTGGGCGCGCCTCCCTTCCGTTTTCCGTTTTGCGGCTGTCGGCCTGTCGGCGCCGGCGCGGTGGCTGCCACTCGGGCGGCGGCCGGCGCGGGCGCGTCGGCATAGGGCACGTCGGCATAGGGCACGTCGGCATAGGGCACGTCGGCATAGGGCACGTCGGCATACGGCGAGTCCGCGCCGGCATCGTCCAGCTCCCCACTCTGGCCAACGGCTGTCGATTCGGCGACTGCAACCTCGGCGGCGGGGCTGTCGGCGGGGCTGTCGGCGGGGCTTTCGTCTTCACCATCGTCGTCATCCACATCGTCGTCGTCGCCTTCATCAAAGACGAGGTCTGACGAATGCAGAAACGCGCTCTTCTCGGTTCCGATGTCGACGAACGCCGCCTGAATACCAGGCAGTACAGCCTCAACCTTCCCGAGATAAATGTCGCCGATCATACGGCGGGCCTCGGGTCGGTCTACCTGCAACTCAACGAGCTCGTCGTCCTCCATGATCGCGACGCGAATCTCCCGCTGTGTCCCACTTATCAGGATGTTTCTTTTCATCAAGGACCGTGCCGATTGGAGCGGATGGCGACCCGAACGTGACATCCACAGAGGCAGGGCTCATTTGGATTGTTGCGTCAAGCGGGTATCCGAGCCGGCCCTGAAAGGCCGACAGTGATCCCCACACTTCGCGAATGGATTGGCTTCGAAAATCGCGGCTGATCGGACACGTCGCCGCCGGCCGGTGCGCGACGGCTCCACGAAGGAGCCGGGCATTTCCGGACATGGTTCGGCGGGACGTACGATCGAATGCGGTGAGCATCCCGGAAGTGGGTCTCGCGATTACGGAAGCGGCTTCGGCCTGACGGCCCGCACCAGATGTTCGCGGACCCGCCGGAGCCTTCGTTGTCGTCCACCCCCGGGTCGCCGGGCAGTGGACGTGAATATGCGCCGGAACGGCGCCGCTCTATTCCTAACCGGACGCATCACCGACACGCAATGGCGACGACCGGGCGGGTGGCGCAGTCACGCTGGAGCACGCGGGCCCGCGCGGGCCC